>CAIYOL010000160.1 GCA_903927855.1 uncultured Planctomycetota bacterium | reverse complement strand
GGATGAGCTTCCTTCAATTCAGCCACCAGCGTCTCAGCCACCGCCAAATTATTTTGTTGCATAGCAAGCTGAAACTGCAAAAGTTTGACCTCAAGTAAACCATCCGTAGCATTTTCCAGCATGGTCAATTGGTTTTCTACATCCTGCCACCTTGAAGAATCTTTGTCCGTTTGGCTTTCTGCAACAAGCTGTATTCGGGCTTGAATATACAGTAAGGCTGCGTCAAGATTACCTGGAGACATTTGCTTCGCTATGCGAGCCTGTTCTTCTGCCTCAGCCCAGTTTCCGGTTTCAATGAACAATCTGGCAAGGTTCAAGCGTCCACTAACAAGGTTTGGTTGCTCGGAAAGCAGAGTACGAAATTGTCGGATAGCCGACTGCTTATCACCTAAACGGGATAATGTGGCGGCTAATGCCAATCGAGCCTTGGTGGATTCAGCACCTGACTGTATTGCTCGATACCAACACTTAACTGCCTCATAACTTTGGCCTTTCTTGTCAGATACAAGGCCTTCCAAGAAAGCAGTAATTGCAGGAGCAATATCTTTTTCCCGCAGTTTGGAAATGCAGTCGCTGGCGCGGTCAAGCTCACCGCATTGGATATATAACTCAGCAGCTATGGGCATAAAATCCCAGGGTTGAGAAGAAAGCTCTTTTAATCCCATTTCGGCTATATTCAGCATCTTTGTTTTTGACTGTGATTTCAGCGCGAACTGAGCCCAGGTTTGCCAAAGGGGTTGACTCGTTGGTTCTTCTGCTTGCACAAGATTAAGGTGTTCCTCTGCCTTGTCTAAGACGTTTGCGTTTATAAATTCTCCTGCGAGGCGCAATCGTATGGTAGGGTCAGACAAATTCAGTTTTTCGGCGTGTTCCAAGTCAGATAAGGCTTTGACTTTGTCGTTAGTTCTTAGATAGAAACCGCCACGGATTATGTAGGCCAAGGCTGAGGATGAATTGTTCTTTACCGCCTCATCGAACCACAACTGAGGAGCTTGTGAAAAATCTTCAGGACGCTGCTCGGTTAGCTGGCCCAATAAACCGTAAGCTAATATTTGTTCAGGATGCTCTTTGATAATACTTTCTAATTCGCTTGCTGCCTCCTTGAATTTCCGCTGATTAATAAGAGCCATTGCCAACATTTTTTGCAGTTCTGGTGAGTGATTTGTGTCAAGCGCTCGTGTTGCAATCAGCTCAGCTTCACCAGCCATACCCATCCCTAAATACATTTCTACAAGCCGCATACTGGCTTCGGAATTGTCTTTGTTAATTCTCAAAACGGTTCGGTAAGCTGCTATAGCCTGCTGAATATTGTTGCGTTTGAGAGGCCTGATGTTCAACTGTGCGTTGGCGTATTTAAGCAATACCGGCACATCATCCTGCGTAACAGCAAGGTAACGCCCGAGGTTTTTGGCTGCCTCTTCCCATAAGCACTTGTCATAAGCTTGATTACCTTTATCAAGACCTCCGTAAGCCATACGACTTCGCTGCCATTTACGCAGTCCAAAGGCTGTTATACCTAAAACAACAAGACCGATTACTAAAACAGCTGCTAATTTCCAGTTAAAGTATCTTCTTGGCATTTAATTATCCCTTTCTTATCCATATACCTTCATTTTTAGAACTGGCTAACGAAATTCTTAACGAGTTTCTTGGCGGTCTGCCAGCATATCCACAAATCCATCCTTAATGATAGGTCCCTAACATATTCGGTGTCGTAATGTATCCACTCCTGAAAGTCTTTCATTGGTTGGCGAGTTCTGCACATCTGCCAGAGGCCTGTGATCCCTGGTCGAACTGATAATCGAGCGTCCCGCCAGGATGGACACAACGTATTTTCCGATTCGGGAGAAGGCCTTGGACCAACAACGCTCATCTGACCAAGTAAAACATTTAAGAATTGGGGTATCTCGTCTATATATGTGTCCCGCAAAAATCTGCCGACGGTGCTGAGCCGCGGGTCATCTGCCATCTTGAATTGTGGGCCATCGGCCTGGTTCAAGCTTCTTAGTTTATCTTGTAGATTATCAGCACCGATGAGCATAGTCCTGAATTTCAGACAGTTGAATGCTTTACCGTATAGTCCCTGTCGGGCATCTTTGAAGAATACCGGTCCACGAGAGGTCAGTTTTATAACAATAGTAATTATCGGAAGGACAGGGGCAAAGAGAATTAGTACTACTACAGATGTAACAATGTCAGCGATTCTCTTGGCGCATCTGGCGTAGGAATATATCGGCCAGGTTCGGAAATTATTTGCGTAGGAATTTTTGTAAGTTGCGATACCGTTCGTAATTACTGTCATACAATTGGTTTTAGCTTGCGTGGTCTGTTTTTGGTGTTTCTGCCCATTAATTAGCACACGGTTCTGGACAATACTATTCTGGGGCACTGAAACACCGGAGTCAACAATCGAAGCTCTGACAATAGCTCCTTTTGCAATTTTAACTCCGTTACCAATGATAGTTGGGCCTGCTATAATTGCAGTTGGACCAATACTTACGTTTTGTCCAAACAATATTTTTCCAAATAACCTCGCATCAGGAGATATTTCGATTCCATTTTTATCCAGGTATCCATCGCTCGGAGTACGATGATTCTTTGCTGAAGAGTTGAGCTCGGTTGCGAAAAAGCCAAGCAGACCTTCCTCTGTTCCTAAATCCGATACAGTTCCACCGATATTAAGACTGCGTACCGTTAGTGAATCTGAAAGACAGCTATCAATGAGCTTAGTAAAAGATAAGGGTAAGGTATCATCAATCAAGAGTTTCTTGAGAATGTCGGTTTTTATAAAAAGGTGGTGAGGCCAATCATCAGGAATCGGTGCCGATTGAGCCAAATCATTGTAGAACCGCCGAAACCCGATGAGTTTCCTCTGTGAATTGACCAGCACCTTTTCGTGGCCTGCTTGCAATTGAGGTGATACATTAACTGCCACGACATCAGCCCGGAGCTGAGCTAATACTTTGCGAAGTCGCTGATGGTCTATTCGAGTAATAAATCCTCCATTCGAAACAATGAACCACGGTTTTGCTTTGAGCCAGTTAGTGGCCCCGAAGGAAACCGGTACTTTATCTTTGTAATATATTATACCTGACTTACCCATCGTAGTTTTGCCAGCCCAGTCTTGCGGAATTGCTATTGTCTCATTATTACTTCGAGGATAAGAATTACCGTTTAAGCAGCTTAAAGTAATATTGGCAAGCGGTTCGCTGCAAACGGCGAATCGAAGCAGATCGCTGGTATTATTGGGTGATAAGTTTCTATTTTGGTGTATAACAATTAAGTTCATACTTTTATTAAAAGCTGAGCTTTTCATAAACAGGTTTTATGGCTGCTTCTTGTCAGGATTTTGAAATGTCAGGGGTTTTATCGTCTTCTTTTGCTGGTAGCAGAAGCATGGTCTTGCCGTGTTTTCTGCGACTGTTTTTGGCTGCAGCTTTATTGGCGTAGTAATCATAACCGTAACGGTAGTAACTATTGCCGAGTCGGACATTACTCAAAACGGTGCCCAGCACTTTGGCTTTTATTTCTGCCAGCCGCCCAAGCATCTCTTTTAGGTCCTGCTCTTCAGTAAGACCGGCAAAGCTGGTCAGGATGACTCCATCAGCCATCTTTGCCCATATGAGTGCATCAGGGAAAGCCAGTACAGGAGGCGTGTCAATAATCACGTGGTCGTATTTTGCACTAATCAGGTTTAGGTATTTGCTAACATCAGGAAGTGAGAGCAATTCAAATCTGTCTGAGGTGTTGTTTCGAGAATCAGCCGTTAATACATCGAATCCTCCTGATGGGATAGAATAAACAACGTTTTCAAAGCTCTTACCGAGAAGTACGTCTCGCAAACTCCCTGAATCTTTAGGAATATTTAACAGCCGTCTGATATCAGGTTTTCTCAAATCACCATCCACTAACAAGACTTTTTTGCCAGCCGTGGCTAAACTTGTTGCGAGATTAATGGCAAATGTGGTCTTGCCCTCGCCGGTTCCAGCGCTTGTAATGACCAGCTTATTTGGGATATTACCTCCATTCAGCAATCCTAGGTTGGCACGAATAGTTTGGTAGTCATCGATTACCTG
>CAIYOL010000159.1 GCA_903927855.1 uncultured Planctomycetota bacterium | reverse complement strand
TCTTCTGCGGTGCCATTTCTGCCGAGTGGTGTTTGAGCAGCAACAGCTTTTCGGCGTTCAGGGGTGCTGAACCTTTCGTGGAACCTTGTTTCAATTAGTCCCGGGATAACGCTATTGACCCTGATGCCGTAGCGGGCGAATTCCTTGGCCATAGCGATGGTTTCGGTGGCGACAGCGGCCTTAGCGCCGGCATAGATGCCGGAGCCATCGGCCCCACCGTGATGGCCTGCAATTGAGCCGATGTTGACGATAACGCCTTTTGTCCTTTTCAGATACGGCAAGGCAGCCCTCGTCGCCAGAAAAATGCTTCGGACATTTGTGGCGAATATGTCTTCGTGATAATCAAGAGTTGCGGCTTCAAAGGGCTGACGGTCAATGAGCGAACCAGCATTATTGATGAGGATGTCGATACCGCCGGCGGCTTTGGCAAACTGCTCGATCATCTGGCTTACCTGTTCTTCATCTCGCATATCCGCACAAAGCAGGATGCCATCACTATTTTTTTTGACCTGTTCAAGGGTTTTGTCGCCGCCTTTTTTTGTCTGAAAGTAATGGACGCCGACGAAGCAGCCCTGTTTGGAAAACATAACCGCCGTTGCCTGGCCAATGCCGCTGCTGGAGCCGGTAACTAAAACTTTTTTGCCTTTGAGGTCTTCGTAAATCATCTTGTTTATTTTGCGCCTGAATCTGCTGACGGCGGGGCATTCAGGACTTTTTCAAGGGCGGACTCAAATTCGGGGCTCATCGGGTGACCCTGCCATGCGATTTTACCGCTGCGGTCTATGATAAAAGCTGATGGTACGCCGCGGACGGAAAATTTATCGGATAAGCCATTATCCATTCCAATATAATAAGTTATGCCACCTTCCTTCACCATTTTTTTAACCGGTTCTGAAGAGCTGTCTATAGATACACCTATGAAAGGAACATCTTTATTCTTGTATTTATTTGCCAACTCAATCATGTGAGGAACCGACTGCCTGCAGGGCGGACACCAGGTCGCCCAAAACTCAAGGACGTACACGCGGCCGGTGAGGTCCGGTGGCTGAGATGTAATCCATTCATTGAGCTGGATTGGCGTAGCTGCAGTGCCAATGAGACCTGCCCCAGCGTAGGGGTTTTTGATAAAATGGGCGGCAACCGCCGCAAAAACAACCACAGCCATAACCATAGCCAAAAATGACAAAAAGGGATTCTTGTTTACTTTTTCAGCTTCCATCAGCTACCTCGCTTTCATCCTGTATTTGATCGAGCTGTATTCCGAAACGGTCGAGTTTTTTGTGGCCCTCATCGTATTGACTATAAGCATTTCGAAGATGCTTGCCGAGTACGTCCCAGACGGAAACGAAATCCGCGAAAGAGGCATTCAGCCGTTTCAGGTTTTGGCGTATTTCTGCGGCCTGTTTTTCAATCTGCAAGCCGTGTAGCCCCATTACCACCGTCATAAGATACACATATAAAAGATTCGGTGATACGGGAATTACCTTTTTATCCTGACAGTATTTCAAGACATCCTGCGTTTCGCCTGCGTATTTGACGATGGTTTCGTAATAAACATTTTCGGCCGGTATATACATTATTGCAAAATCAAGCGTGCCTTCAGCGGGCCTGATGTAATTATCAGCAATTTTGTCAATATGAGCGGTTACGTCTTTGAGGAATTGTCTGCGGAGTTTTACTTTTTCCTCTTCTGTTTTCGCGGCAACAACTTTTTCAAAGCCGGGCAAGGGAAACTTAGCATCAACGGAGACCGAAAAACCAG
>CAIYOL010000158.1 GCA_903927855.1 uncultured Planctomycetota bacterium | reverse complement strand
CGAGTTAACAATCCATATAAGGAACATTATGGAGACGAACTCTTTAGGGCGCAAGTACTTATAAAAAATGGCGCAAAAAGTTGAATGCAGGGGGCTAAATATTTCGAGGAATTGGCGGGTCCCCTGTTCCTAACCAAGAAGCATTTCTTGAGGATTTCCGCTGCGCTACGAGGGGCGAAATTTTTTGAAAAATACCAATATTTTTCTTGCAAAAAGTGAATAATAGTTTAATATTATTAAGTATATGTTGAATATTATTAAGAAAAGGCCTTAGGTTAAAGGGATTGAGATATATGAAGGTATTGCCGACAACATGTCCATCGTGCAGCAGTCAATTGAAAGTGAAAAGTCTGATTTGCGAGCGGTGCCAGACGGAGATACAGGGGCAATATGAATTGCCTCTGCTTGCGAGACTATCCATTGAGGACGAGGGGTTCGTGCTGGAGTTTATAAAGGCAAGCGGCTCGCTGAAAGAAATGGCGAAGCTGCTGGGTCTGAGCTACCCAACGGTCCGCAACCGGCTCGATGAGGTTATCGAACGGATTAAATTCACTGAAAAAAGCGGAAAAGAAGGTAAGGAGTAGAAGTTATGACTGAAGTTGCAGCAAATAGCAATCGATTACTTCAATGGCTGTTTAACCCTTTCAGGTTCGTTGCAGGTTTTCAGGCATTGCTGCTGGGCTTGGTGATTATATTGGCAAGCTCATTCATCGGCTCTTTGAGCAATACTCATTTCGACGGTTTACTTGACGTTCATACGGGAGCTGCAAAGCCGTTGTGGTTTTTCCTGGCGGAAGGTCTAATTGATTGGATGAGTATGACGGTTCTACTGATTATTTTCGGTTTCATTGTATCTCGCAGTTCTTTCAGGATTATAGATGTCATTGGGACGCAGGCATTGGCGAGATGGCCTTATTTGATAACCGCTTTGGCGATGCTGCCGAACGCCAATCGAAGAGTCCTTGAGTATATAATGTCCAAGGTTACGCAAGCTGCGCCGGCGGTTACAATTAATCCCGCAGATGTGTTGGTATTCGGATTTGCTATGATTGCAGTTCTTCTTATGACAATCTGGATGGTTGCATTGATGTATCGGGCATACGCAGTATCCTGCAATATAAAAGGCGCAAGAGCAGTTGTGACATTTATTGTCAGCGTAATACTGGCAGAGGCAGTATCTGTCCTGCTCATTCGAGTGTTCTTAGTATCTCTACAAAATTCATAACACCAGCAGGATTCTAGGCTAACGGAGCATTTTCAAGCCAGCGGACGTTTATAAGAATTATCCACTAAAGACCGATTTCGTTTCGGGGCGATGTTAATCTGGGGTGTTTTGGCAAAATTGGTAACATAGCATTCGGGACCTCGTTTTGATTTTATTAACACTTGCCGCAGATTGATGTAACTTCTTTGCTGTTGTGGACTTAAAGATTGCGATTTTCTGCTGCGGCCGGGCCTAAAAGGCGACGGCAAAAACGTATCGGTTTTGTTTGGCACCATCGGAAATTCCTTCAAAGGACAAAATTTGGATTATCAACAGGTTATCCACAACACCAAACCGCCCGCAACGGCACATTTTTCGAGTAATTTTGCAGCAATATAGTGTGAAAAAACGACTTCCATGTTGTATACGTCTTCGTAAATAGTTTATATAAGTCATTGTAAATAAAAGTTATAAACTATTATCGCTGAAATGACAGGAAGGACTAAATGATAAGGAAGATAGCAGATATTTTGAAAGAGAAAAAACGCACATATTCTTTCGAGTTTTTCCCGCCCAAGACGGACAAGGGGAAGCTAAAGCTTTTTGAAACGGCGGGCGTTTATGCGGGATTGGCACCCGACTGGTTTTCGGTAACATACGGAGCGGGCGGCACTACGCGTGCGATGACGATGGAAATCGCCGACGAGATACAGAAGAGCACCGATACCCCGGTGATGCACCATTTTACCTGTGTTGGGCACAGCAAGAGCGAGCTAAAGACCATTCTGACGGAAATGAAAAGGAGAAATATTTGTAACATTCTGGCCCTTCGCGGTGATGCGCCCGTTGGCGAGGATTGGAAGCCGGCACCGGATGGCTATGAGTATTGTTATCAATTGATTAATATGATTCGCAGTTTCGGAGATTTCTTCAGCATCGGCGTGGCGGGTTTTCCTGAGGGGCACGTCAACTGCCCGGACAAACCCACCGATTCCAAATATATGAAGATTAAAATTGATACAGGCGGCGAGTTCATAATTACCCAGCTTTTCTTCGACAACAAGGATTATTTCGAATATGTGGACAGGATAAGAAAAGTGGGGGTGACGGTGCCGATTATCCCTGGGATTCTGCCGATTACGGATTACCAGACACTGTTGCGGTTCTGCAAGACCTGCGGGGCGACCATCCCGCAGAGCGTCCACGATATTTTCAAGCCATTGGACGGCAACGCGGAAGAAACATACAAAAAGGGCGTAGAGTTTGCCGTGCGGCAATGCAAGGAGCTGCTCAAAGGCGGCGTGCCGGGGCTGCATTTTTATACGTTGAATAAGGTTGACCCGACGCGGGAAATTTTAAGCGCAATAAGGGGTTAAGCGATGAAAAAAACGTTTATTTCGATTGGCGAGTCGGTGCATGCGTCAATTCCGAAAACGGCGGAACAGATGAAGCAGTTAGCCGGGCTTGGATCTAGCGCATATTTGAAGCCGTCGGAGCCGCTGAATTACATCAAAGGGCTGATTGAATCGCAGGCGACGGAGGGTGCCGACTATATCGCGGTCAATCTTGATGCATTCGGTGAAGACGACCCGCAGACAGCCGTTGATATGATGGTCGAATACGTCAAGCTGGTCCGCAAATGGGGTGGGGGTGTGCCGATTTGCATCGACAGCAGCAACGACAATGTGCTCAAGGCGGGGCTGAAGGAGTGGTTCAATACGGATGACAAAGTCGCCCAGCCGCTGGTGAACTCGATAAAGGTTTACACGATGAATAATATGCTGCCGCTGAAAAAGGACTACGATTATGCCTTCGTCGGCCTTTTGATGGTGGAGTCCAGTCAGCCTTCGATTGACGATTTTTATTCGGTGGCCAAGGAAATTTTCAGAGAAGCCACAGGCAAATACGGCTTTAAACCTGGTGAGATATTTTTTGACCCGACGATATTTCCGCTGGCGATAGATATGCCGATGGAGCCCGGTCAGCAAAGCTATACATACAAAACATTCGAAACCATAAAGAAGATAAGGAACGACCCGGAGATGAAAGGCGTTCATTTCACAGGAGGCATAAGCAATTGCGTGCGCGATTTGCCGAGTCGAAAAATCGGCGTCTGCAGGGCTTATGTTGCAAAAGCGATAGAGTACGGCCTTGACGGCGGCATTGTCAACGTTTCGCATCATTACGGCACTTCCGAGGCGGCACCGGACTTATTTGAGCTGGTCGAGGCATACGCAAAAATGGATGGTTCCGCGGATAAAATGAATGAAGCGATGATGCTGATGGGCCAGTTCTGCAGGGATAGCAGAAAGCCGGCGGAGTAGAAAATATAATTTGGGGGACGCAGGATACAATTTGCGCTAAATGCAGATTTGGCGGTTGTATTTGGACGTGCGATCGCTACAATAGCAAGTCACAGAGGCATAAATTTTGTTCTTGCCTTTTTAAGAGACCTTTGTTAAAGAGGAAAACAGTTTGTTGAGCAAGGCATAGTTTAACAGAAAGGAGTCAGACTATGGCAGAAACGAACGTAACTCCAAGTCCGTCAGGAGTGAGCAAAGACGCTAAGACGTTTGCGATGCTGGCGCATCTTTTGGGCATCTTTACCTGCTTTGTGGGGCCGCTGATCATTTGGCTGGTGAAAAAAGACGAGCACCCGTTCGTCGATGAGCAGGGCAAAGAGGCACTAAATTTTCAGATTACGATTGCAATTGCATACGTTGCCGCAAGCCTGTTGTCTTTTTTATGCATCGGCTTTCTGCTGTTCCCGGCAGTTGGGGTAGTGGACTTAATCTTCTGCATTATGGCCTGCATCGCGGCAAATAAAGGCGATCATTATCGGTATCCGGTGAGCATCCGGCTTATCAAATAAGAAATTCGATCTAAACCGGTCCGGTCGCAACTATGCGATTTCTTATCAGATTGCTGATTACTGTTTGCGTGATTGTCTTCTGCACGCAGATAGGGCGCAAGCTTCCGACATTGGCGGGGCTGATTGCCGTGATGCCGTTGACCAGTCTTATAGTGCTGCTCTGGCTGTATTCGGACAATCCGGGTAATTTCGGCCTGATGAGCGACTTTTGCAAGGGGGTTTTGTGGGGCGTTTTGCCGACCGTTTTGTTTTACCTTGCGGCGTTTGTGTGCTTCCGGAAACATCTATCCCTGTGGGTTGTTCTTTGTGCAGGTTTCACGGTATGGTTTGCAGCGGCGATGGTGCATCAATGGCTGCTCGGTAAATAAAAATTGAGCCGGATTTAGCGGAGGGCGCAATCCTGTTTTCTTGCAAAATTGGAGTTGTCCGGCTATTATTGCTTAAATGGCAGCGAAATCACGCAAGGGCAAGGACGGACAGGGCCAGGTGGCTGTTAACAAGAAGGCCTATCACAATTTCGAGCTTGTCGATAAGTTCGAGGCCGGGATGTCGCTTTTAGGCACGGAGGTGAAATCGCTTCGAGCAGCGCAGGCCAACCTTGATGGCTCATACGCGAGGATTATAGGTAACGAGTGCTGGCTGGTCGGGGCGACCATAGCGCAGTATAAACAGGCGGGCGAGAATAATCATGAGCCGACCAGAAAAAGAAAACTGCTGCTGCATAAGGCTGAGCTTCGCAGGATAAAAACAAAGCTCGAGCAGCGAGGCTTTACGCTTGTGCCTCTTCGGATTTATTTCAGCGGCAGAGGCCTGGCAAAAATAGAGCTTGCGCTGGCCAAAGGCAAAAGGCAATACGATAAGCGCAGAAAAATCGCCGAGCGAGAACAGAAGCGGGACATAAGCAGAGATATGAAAAAGTATCGCAAATAATATCTTGACCGGATT
>CAIYOL010000157.1 GCA_903927855.1 uncultured Planctomycetota bacterium | reverse complement strand
TTGTGTTTATGCCGAGCGTCCGAGGTTCACAGCCGCCGAGTGACGCGAATAATTTAGTCAGACTTGATGATTACCTGCAGTACGCATCGCTTAATAACGCTAATTTGAAAGCCAGGTTTGAAGAGTGGAAGGTCGCTTTAGAGGAAGTCCCCCAGGCCAAAGCGCTGCCTGACCCGCAACTTTCATACGAGTATTGGACAAGGCAGTCGGACCTGCAAATGAAGCAAAATGTCGGCATAATGCAGACGTTTCCGTGGTTCGGCAAGATAGACGCTCGGACTGAAGCCGCGGTCAAGAGTGCCGAGGCGGCGAAACAAAAGTACCAGGCGGCTCGGCTCGCTTTATTCAGGGAAGTTAAGGAGGGATTCTACGAGTACGTTTATCTGGCCAAGGCAACTGATATAGCGAAAGAGAATCTTGAATTGCTGAAGCATTTCGAAGAAGTTGCGCGGACGAAACATATGACGGCCGAAGCTGGTCATCCGGATGTGATTCGGGCGCAGGTGGAGATAGCGAAGATGGAGGACGTCTTGCAGGGGCTTGACCAGTTGCGGGAGCCGACAATAAGTAGACTTAGGACGGTACTGACTCTGCCGCCGGATACAAATCTGCCATGGCCCAAGCAGGAGCAGTTTGAGGTGTTGCCGCTGGACTATGAGCAATTAGTAACCTTACTGGTTCAGAAGAATCCGGAGCTTGCAGGCTTGGATTTTGAAGCTATGGCTGCAAGAAGCAGAATCGAGCTTGCCAAGAAGAACTTTTATCCCGATATAGGAGTCGGGGTGACGTGGGAAAATATGGACGGCCACGGAAGCAGAGACGGCGTCGCGATGGTATTTCAAATGAACCTGCCCCTGTGGAGGGATAGCTATTCCGCCGGCCAGCGGCAGGCACAAGCCCAAAAGGCAAGTATTGAGCTGCAAAAAATTGATACAGAAAACGCCCTTTTAACAAAGGCGGCGCAGGCGCATTATGAGTACAAAGACAGCGCTAGAAAAATACGATTGTATCGTGACATGCTCATACCGAAGACAAAGGAGCTCCTGCAGGCCTCTGAGGCGGCGTACAGGAGCGGGATGGTGGATTTTTTGAGTTTGCTTGACGCGCAGCGGATATTACTGGATTATTACCTGTCGTACGAACGTGCGATGGTGGACAACCGGCAGAAGTTGGCTGAATTGGAGATGCTGGCAGGAACGGAGCTGGATTCGGTACAGAAGTGACCGTCTGAAAAGGCGGATTTAACAGAACGTATTCCTGTTTTTAAAGGGAGACAAAAATGAATCTCAGAAAAACAATATTATTAACAGCACTTGTAGTAATCGGTTTGGGTCTGACAGGCTGTAAGAAGAAAGAGCAGCCGGTTCCATCGTCCCCGGCTAACCCCAAAGCGGCGGCATCTACTGCGACAACAGTCGAGCAGACGACGTGCCCCGTAATGGACGGAAACCCAATCAACAAGAAAGTTTTTGTCGAGTACAAGGGCAAGAAAGTTTATTTCTGCTGTGCCGACTGCAAAGCGGTGTTTGAGAAAGACCCGGAAAAGTACATCGCCAAGCTGCCGCAGTTCGCAAAATAGGACCACAAGAAGGAAGCTGAAAAATGAAAACCAAGACGCTTATTATTGTGTTCGTTCTGGTGGCTGTTGGAGTTTTTGTGGTAAATCGGCACTTTTCTTCGGGTTCTGCCTCAAAAGCGTCAAAGGAGTTATACTATTGCCCGATGCATCCGAACTTCACGTCCGACAAGCCCGGCGATTGTGCTATCTGCGGTATGTCGCTTGTCAAGAGGGCCGTTGCCACGCAAGCCGAACAAAAGACGGAGCATGGCAAATTGAAGAAAATACTGTTCTATCGAAATCCGATGAACCCTGCAGTTACTTCGCCCGTTCCGATGAAGGACTCGATGGGGATGGATTATGTGCCGGTATATGAAGAGCAAACAGCCGAAGGTGGAATTTACATAAGCCCCGAGAAGCAGCAGCTAATCGGAGTCAAAAAAGAGAAAGTGCAGAAGCGTAATCTATCGGGGCAAATCCTGACGGTCGGAAGGGTCGCATACGACCCGGCTCTGTTTACCGCCCAGCAGGAGTACCTCCAGGCGTTGAAAAGCAGCCAGGCCGTAAGCAAAGACGAACTGGGTTACATGGCGGAACAATCTACGGCGCTCATTAAGACTATGAAGCAAAAACTGCTTGCTATGGGAATGAGCGAGCCGGAAATAGATGAGCTGGGCAGGCGTGGCAGGCCGCAGCAGAACCTCTACCTGCCGAGCAGCGATGACAAGAACGTCTGGGTGTATATAACTATCTACGAATACGAGGCGGCACTGGTAAAGACGGGAACGCCCGTCGAGGTCCGGGCAATTGCCTATCCTGGAGAAGTGTTCGAGGGACAGGTTGTTACTGTCACCCCAATACTGGAGACTGCGACGCGGACGCTGAAGGTCAGGGCTTTGGTTGATAATCCCGATAACAAGCTCAAGCTTGAGATGTTCGTTAACGTCGCGGTAAAGTACGACCTCGGCGAGAAGCTCGCGGTCCCCGAAGAGGCTGTGATGCACGCCGGAACGCGGAATATTGTATTTGTTACCGATGCAAACGGATATTTTGAGTCGAGGATTGTGACGCTCGGGGTAAAAGCCCAGAATTATTACGAAGTATTGCGAGGCCTGACGGAAAACGAAGAGGTTATTACTTCCGGCAACTTCCTGGTAGATTCGGAGTCCAAATTGAATGCTGTCCTCGGTCAGGTGGCGGAACCAAACAGGTAAAGCGGCGGTTCGCAGATGATTCACAGGATAATAGAGTTTTCCGCTAAGAACAGGTTTATCGTCATATTCTTTGCGATAGCGGCGATAATCGGTGCGGTATATTGCATAAAAAAGATGCCCTTGGACGCCATTCCCGACTTGTCCGACACTCAGGTGATAATTTATTCGCAGTGGGATAGAAGCCCCGATATTATTGAGCAGCAGGTTACATATCCGATTGTGACGGCGATGCTCGGGGCGCCGAAAGTCAAAGCAATTCGTGGCTTTTCGGATTTCGGATTTTCATATGTTTACATAATCTTTGAAGATGGCACTGATATCTATTGGGCACGCAGCAGGACCATCGAATACCTCAGTAAGATTTCCGCCAAATTGCCGCAAGGCGTCTCGGTGGAGATTGGTCCTGACGCCACGAGTGTCGGCTGGGTTTATCAGTATGCGTTAGTGGATAAAACCGGCAATAATAGTCTTGCAGATTTAAGGAGTTTTCAGGATTGGTATCTGCGGTACTGGCTGCAAAGCGTCCCGGGCGTTGCAGAAGTTGCGACGGTCGGCGGCTTTCAAAAACAGTATCAGGTCAACGTCAACCCCAATGCTCTGCTCAGTTACAATATACCCCTGACAAAAGTAGTTGATGCCGTAAGGCAGAGCAACAACGATGTAGGCGCCAGGCTGTTGGAGATGTCCGGCACCGAATATATGATTCGCGCCAGGGGGTACATCAAGTCGCCGGAGGATTTGGAGAACACCGTAATCGGCACGGATGACCGTGGGACGCCTATATTGATAAGGAACGTTGCCGATGTTGTCCTTGGCCCCGATATTCGCAGAGGGATAGCCGACCTTGACGGCAAGGGTGACACGGTCGGCGGCATTGTCATTATGAGGCATGGAGAAAATGCGCTCAACGTGATAAATCGCGTCAAAGCAAAAATAGAGGAGATAAAGCCGTCGCTGCCGAAGGGCGTTGAGATGGTCACCACCTACGACCGCTCAGACTTAATCAAGCGGGCAATTGACACCCTGAATCATCAGCTTATCGAGGAAATGATTATCGTTAGTTTCGTGATACTTTTATTTTTATGGCATTTCCCCTCGGCAATCATACCGATAGTTACAATACCGATTGCAGTGGTGCTGTCTTTTATTCCGATGTTCGGAATGCGGTTGACGTCGAATATTATGTCGCTGTCGGGGATTGCGATATCAATAGGCGTGTTGGTCGATGGTGCTATTGTGGAGGTGGAGAACGCCTATAAGAAACTGCAGTTGTGGGAGCAGGGCGGACGCAAAGGTGACTTTCATATAATTCGGCTAAATGCCTTGAAGGAGGTCGGGCCGTCGGTGTTCTTTTCGCTGTGGGTGATAGCCGTTGCCTTTTTGCCG
>CAIYOL010000156.1 GCA_903927855.1 uncultured Planctomycetota bacterium | reverse complement strand
GTGTGTTTCGTGCGAGACCTGTTCGGCCCGCTGCCCGATGGGTATCGATGTCGCAGCGGTAATGGACGCGCTGCGAAAGCTGGCGCTTGCCCGGGGAGCATCGAAGCAGAAAGGCAACGTGCCGCTGTTTAACAAGGCATTTTTGAAGACGGTCCAGATTTTCGGCCGGACTTATGAAATCGCAATGATAACCGCCTACAAATTAGGCACCGGTAAATTAATGAACGATACTGAAAAATTCCCGACAATGCTGAAGAAAGGGAAAATCTCGCTGCTGCCTTCGCTTGGCGGCGACAGGAAAACGGTGAGACGCATTTTTAAAAAGGCAAAACAGAGTAAGGGGGCCAAGGCATGAGATATGCTTACTATCCAGGATGCTCGGCTGAGTCAACGGCACGCGATATGCATCAATCTACCTTGGCAGTAGCCGGCGCTCTTGGAGTTGAACTGGTCGAACCTAAGGGCTGGACGTGCTGCGGCGCTACCGCCGGGCACCAGACTGACCGCATATTAGCCGCATCGCTGCCCGCCGCCAATCTGGTCAAGGTTCAGGATATGGGACTGGAATGTATCGTGAACTGTGCGGCCTGCTATAACAGGATGAAGGTAGCGAACCACGAAATTTCGACGGATTCAGGAATCCGCAAGAGCGTTTGCGATGCGATTGGCAGGGACTATGATGGCTCGGTTAAGGTCAGGCACTTCATTGAGGTGCTTCTCGAAGACGTTGGACTCCAGAAAATAGGCAAGGCCGTTAAGCGTTCGCTTAATGGCCTCAAGGTGGCTTGTTATTATGGGTGTCTGCTTGTTCGTCCGCCGAAGGTTGTAAATTTTGACGACCCGGAGAACCCGACTTCGCTCGATAAACTGGTGAAGGCCATCGGCGGCGAAAGCGTTGACTGGCCGCATAAAACCGAATGCTGCGGCGGGGGGCTGTCGCTTTCGAGAACCGATGTTGTAGTCAATCTCACGGATTCGATTCTCGGCATGGCACAAAGTGCGGGAGCCGATTGTGTCGCGGTAAGCTGCCCGATGTGCCAGGTTAATCTCGATTTGCGCCAGCAGGATATAAAAAAGCAAACCGGCAGGGACTATCAGATACCCATCGTGTATATCACGCAGCTTCTGGGGATTAGTTTTGGCGTCAGTCCCGCCAAGCTCGGATTCAATAAGCTTATGGTTCCGGCTTCCAGTGTTTTGGAGAAGGTGGAAATAAACAGCAATGGGTAAATACGACGACAAAAAAATTGGTGCAGTGCTTGTTCAGGGCGGTGGTATTGCCGGCGTTCAGGCGTCGCTTGATTTAGCCAACAGCGGTTTCAAAGTTTACTTGGTTGAGCGCGACGCCGCGATAGGCGGTATGATGGCCCATTTGGACAAGACCTTCCCGACGGGTGATTGCGCCACGTGTATTGTTTCGCCAAAGCTTGTCGAATGCTCGCGAAATTTAAATATCGAGATAATGACCCTTTCTGAGATGGTGGATCTCCAGGGTGAGCCTGGGCATTTCAAGGCTACGGTCAAACGATATCCGAGATACGTGGACGAGGACAAGTGCACGGGTTGCAGCGAATGCACGCAGGTTTGCCCGGTGGATGTGCCGGACGAATTTAACCGGTGTCTGGGTACAAGAAAAGGCATCGCGAAGCTTTACGCCCAGGCGACTCCCAATATATTCGGCATTTTGAAAAACGGCCATTCGCCTTGTAAGATAAAATGCCCTGCGAAGGTAAACGTTCAGGGTTACGTCCAGCTCATAAAGAAAAAGGAATACGTCAAGGCAGTAAATCTTATTCGCCAGAGAAATCCGCTTTCGGCCATTTGTGGCCGGATATGCACGCATCCCTGCGAGACCGAATGCACGCGAGGCAAGGCGGACGACCCGATTGCCATAAGGTTGTTGAAACGGTTCGCATCAGATAAAGAGATGGAAATGATAGAGGCAGGCAAGCTTACCCTTCCTGAGGAGAAGAGTCCTGCACCTGATGCGAGGAAGGTGGCCATAATCGGTGCGGGTCCTGCCGGACTTACCGCGGCCAATGACCTTGCCGACGCTGGGTTGGCCGTTACAATATACGAAGCGCTTGATAAGCCGGGCGGTATGCTTCGCTGGGGTATCCCTGAATATCGGCTGCCTAAGAAAGTATTGGATTATGAAATAGAGCTAATCCGCCGCAAGGGCGTTAAATTTGTCTATAACTGTCGTGTTGGTCAGGACATTGTCATCCAGAAACTTCGTCAGGATAATGAAGCGATATTCATCTCTGCCGGCGCACAAAAAAGCCGAAAGCTTGGAATAAAAGGCGAACAAATACCAGGTGTTCTTTACGGTATCGAATTTCTCCGAGATGCAGCTTCGACTAATAAACCAGTTGTAAAAGACAGGGTCATAGTAATCGGAGGCGGCAACGTCGCGGTCGATGTTGCCAGGACGGCTCTTCGCCTCGGCGCCAAAAACGTCGAAATGGTTTGTCTTGAGAGCGCCAATGAGATGCCTGCCTATAAGGAGGAAATCGAAGCGACTCTTGCTGAAAACATCAGTATTCGAAATAGCTGGGGACCAAAGCAAATACTGGGTAACGGGCGGGTTGCAGGCATAGAATTCAAACGCTGTACGAGAGTTTTCGATGACAAGAAACGTTTTAATCCTGCCTATGACGAAAACGATGTTATAACTGTTAAAGCAAACCAGATTATCGTCGCCATCGGACAAGCGATAGATGAGCAGCTTGTCGGTCATATCGACGTCCAGAGTGAGCGGGGCTGTTTCAAGACTGACTCCGTAACCGGCCAAACTTCAATAGAAGGCATTTTTGCCGGCGGTGACAACGCGTCAGGTCCCGCGTCCGTTATTGAGGCGATAGCTGCCGGCAAGCGGGTTGCGGAATCCATTGAACGATATTTGAACGACAAAGATTTATTGTCCAATCGTTTCGAGGACACTATCAATCCGATTCCTGAAGAGATGCTTCCTTCGATAGAGAAGGTAGAGAAAAAGGCCCGTGTCAAGGCCGAAGAATTAGCCCCTGCAAAAAGATTACAAAACTTTGAAGAGGTTGAAAAAGGACTCACCGAAGCCCAAGCCCTCGCGGAGGCCGAACGCTGTCTTAATTGCGCCCTGTGTTCCGAGTGTAACCAGTGCGTCGAGGTCTGTGAGCAGCACGCAATAGACCACGCCATGAAAGAGCGGACGGTCAAATTAGAGGTGGGCTCGGTTATTCTTGCCCCCGGGTTTGAAGAGTTCGATGCCGCGCGAAAAGGCGAATTTGGCTACAGCAGATATCCAAACGTTGTCACGAGTGTCCAGTTTGAACGAATGCTTAGTGCTGCTGGTCCGTTTGAGGGGCATCTAATACGTCTGTCGGATGGTCAGCCGGCCAGGCGCATCGCATGGATTCAGTGTGTTGGTTCCCGTGACTCGGAATGCGGCAACGAATATTGCTCTTCGATATGCTGCATGATGGCAACCAAGCAGGCAATGGTCGCAGGCGACCACGTCGATGGACTTGACGCAACCATCTTTTATATGGATATACGCGCGTTCGGCAAGGATTTCGACCAGTATTACGAGCGTGCCAAGGCGCAGAAAAATATACACTACATCAAGAGCATCCCCTCGCGGGTAATTCAGCTCCCCGGCAGCAATGACCTTCGACTGAATTACTACGACCAGAGCAATGATATTCAGTGCAAGGATTTTGACCTTGTTGTGCTTTCCGTGGGAATGGAGCCGCCGGCTTCTATGGCGAAATGTGCTTCTCGTCTTGAAATAAAGCTCAATGACTTCGGTTTCTGCAGAACGGATAGATTATCGCCTCTTTCAACTTCAGTGCCGGGCGTATTCGTCGGCGGAGTTTTCCAGGAGCCCAAGGATATCCCGGAAACAGTCACACAAGCTAGCGCAGCTGCTTCTATGGCTATGGAGCTGTTGGCGTCTGCACGCAATACTCTTATCACCAAAAAAGATTATCCCGATGAGCACGACGTTACCGATGAAGAGCCGCGTATTGGTGTATTCGTTTGCCACTGTGGTATGAATATCGGCTCGGTGGTAGACGTCGAGCGAGTTGTTAAAAGCATCGAAAAACACCCCTGTGTCGTTTTTGCGTCTCATACGATGTTCACCTGCTCCGATACGAGCTTATCGAACATCAAGGATATGATACGCGAGTATCGGCTCAATCGTGTTGTGGTTGCTTCCTGTACCCCGAGAACACACGAGCCATTGTTCCGTGAAACCCTGCGCGAAGCAGGACTTAACCCGTATCTATTCGAGATGGCTAACATACGAGACCAGTGCTCCTGGGTTCATTCGAAGGTGCCGCAGTCGGCCACCGAAAAAGCGATTGAACTGGTGAAAATGGCAATCAGCAGGGCAAGGTTCCTTTCGCCCCTCGAAAGCGGCACGCTGGCCGTTGACCAGACAGGCCTTGTTATTGGCGGTGGACTTAGCGGTATGACTTCCGCACTTGCGCTGGCTAACCAGGGATTCAAGGTGCACCTGATAGAGAAGGCCGAGCGCCTGGGCGGAACACTCCATGATATTTACCATACCTTTGAGCATGATAATATCGCCGATTTTACAAAGGCTCTCATAAAGCAGGTTGAAAACCATCCCAATATTAAGCTTTATCTGGAAACCGAAATTGCCGGTATTTCAGGCCACATTGGCAAATTTAATATGACGCTTGCCAAAGACGGCAGGAAATTCGATGTTTCGGGCGGCACCATAATTGTTGCGACCGGCGCCCGAAAGGCTCAGACAACAGAATTTATGCACGGCCAATCCAATCGCGTTTTAACACAGGTCGAACTGGAAAAACTGCTGTTCGATAAAGCATATCCTGCAAAAGGGCAAAATGTGGTTATGATTCAATGCGTCGGCTCGCGCAACGATGAACGTCCCTATTGCAGCCGAATCTGTTGCTCGATGGCAATCAAAAACGCGATTGAAATCAAAAAGCGGGACCCCAACGCCAACGTTTATGTCCTTTACAGGGACGTCAGGACTTATGGTTTCAGAGAGACATATTTCAAACAGGCACGTGAGGCGGGCGTAGTATTTATCCGCTATACGCCTGAGGCGGCGCCGGTAGTTAGTCAGAACAATGGTCTGGTAGTATCTGTTAATAGTCCCGACCTTCCTGAGCCAATAAGTATCGAAGCCGATAACGTTGTGCTGAGCACAGGTATTGAAACTGATAGAGAAAATAACAAGAGAGTTTCGGATATGCTTAAAGTGCCGCTTAACGCCGATGGTTTCTACGTCGAGGCACATATGAAACTGCGTCCTGTGGATTTCACCACGGAAGGTATTTTCCTCTGCGGTCTTGCACATTCACCTAAGTTTATCGATGAGAATATCTCGCAGGCGCGGGCCGCCGCCGCGCGGGCCGCAACGGTGCTTTCAAAAACGCACCTCGAAGTCAGTGCACAGGTCTCATATGTTGACCAGCAGAAATGTATATCCTGTATGACCTGTGTTAATTCCTGTCCGTATTCGGCCCCGTTCTGCAACAAGGACGGCAAGGGTCAAATTGAGGCCGCAAAGTGTATGGGCTGTGGTATATGCGCATCGGAATGTCCCGCACGGGCCATACAACTGCATCATTTCGAGACGGACCAGTTCCTGGTAATGATTCGGCAATTGTTCGCCGGCGAAAACGGGGAAATATTCGCAGAAACTCCATCAAAGGTAAGAGAGTTTACGGAAAAAGTCTGAGTTATGAAACCAGAAGTTTTTGAACCTAAAATCGTGGCCTTTTGTTGCCACTATTGTGCCTATTCGTCAGCAGATTTGGCGGGGTCTATGCGTATTCAATATCCGCCCAATGTGCGGATAATCCGCACGCCCTGCACCGGCCGGCTTGAAACCGAATACTTTATGAAGGCATTTGAAAAAGGTGCTGACGGCGTGCTCGTTGCGGGCTGCCTCGAAGGTGGCTGCCATTTTGTCGAAGGCAACCTTTGTGCGAAACGCCGGGTCAATTACACAAAAGATATGCTGGAAGAAATTGGAATGGAAAAAGAGCGCCTTCGCATGGTAAACATTTCAGCCGCCATGGCGAGACCTTTGGCTGATGCTATTATTGATATGGTGGAAACCGTTCGCAAACTGGGCCCGAGCCCCATAAGACAAAAAGGTTCATTAAAACAGGAGAACCGTTTATGATAGTCGCGCAAAGAAAAAGTATTCCCGACTTGTTGGAAATAATAAAAAATCACAAAAAGATTCTCGTGCTCGGCTGCGGCACCTGTGTCACCGTATGCCTTGCGGGCGGACAGCGTGAGGTCGGCATCATCGCTTCAGCACTGAGAATGGCTGCAAAACTGAAAGACCTGCCGCTTGAAGTTGAAGAATTGACTATAGAACGTCAGTGCGACAACGTCTTTATTGAACAGGCCGCCGAAGCAATAGAGAGAAATGATGCTGTTCTTTCGTTTGGCTGCGGCGCGGGCGTCCAGGCCGTTGCCGAGCGTTACACCAGCAAGCCGGTCTACGCAGGTCTTGATACAGCTTTTATTGGCATCCTTGAGGAAAGAGGAGTCTGGACGGAAAAATGCGCAGCTTGCGGTGCGTGTGTGCTTCACCAATATGGTGGTATTTGCCCGGTTACACGCTGTGCCAAACACATGCTTAATGGCCCGTGCAGTAGTTCCCGCGAAGACCGCTGCGAAGTCGACCCCAAACGCCAGTGTGCTTGGCAGCTTATATATAAGCGTCTCAAAGAAATCGGCCAGCTCGACAGGCTGAAAGAAACCAAACCACCGAAGAATCGGCGTCTGGGCCAGGATGGTGGCTACCGTACTATAATCCGTGAGGATCACAGAATTTGATAATCAAGTGGAGAACATAATTATTTCAATAGTGACCTGAAGAGTGGAACGTTGGCGCGTCTTTGTGACTTCAATGAAAAAATATCAAGTATGTGATCCGGTTCAGACAGATACAAATATGGGCAGGACTACCCAAGAGTTCCGCATGGTTCGCGATAGGCAATTGTTTCACATTGAAGTTGCATGGTGTATGTTACGTTCCGAAAAAAGTCGCAATCCAAAAACTGGTCAGCATGATAGCTATTCTCGGTGTCATTTTGGTGTCAGTCGTCAGTAGTAAGCCGCTCCAGAAGCTACTTGTCAGTGACTTGCTAACTACTCGTAATCCTCGATTTCAGGTCAAAATCGAGCCATAACATGTTGTCAGTAATGCACTTACAACTGGTCCCTGGGATTATATAACATGTACACTCAAAAAACTGAAATCGCAAGCTTTCGAATAATCCGGCGTATTTATTTTTTGAACAGAGTATTCTGTTCAAAAAGACCGTAGCACCAAATCTTTTCTTTACCGGCTCGGTCTTCGGTTATGACCATAGCAAGGGTATCCGAATGGCTCAAGCAGTATTTCTTGATTTGGTCGGGGGACATAACCATAAAGGCAGTCGAGAGAACATCGGCGGTTGCAGCAGTGGATGCACAGGCCCATGCAGTTCTTTTGCCCTTGGCAGGTTGGGCCTTGCGGGGGTCTATGATATGCGGGCCTTTCTGCAGACCTGAGCCGCTGATGGCCCGGTCCCGCAGGTAAAGACGGGCTAAAGTTTGTTCGCAATTAGCAGGATTGCTTAAGGTAAGGTGCCAGCCTTTTGTACCATGAGGACTACCGAGGGCCAAGACCGAACTGCAGCCGCCATTAATCAAAGCGGTATCGATGCTCCAGTCATTCAACAACTTGGCCATTTGGTCAACTGCGTAGCCCTTTCCGATGCCGCCGAGATCGATTTGCACGTGGCTGGTCAAAAGCTGGATCGTACGTTCGGTTTCGTTCAATTTTATAAGGTGCAAGCCAGTGTGTTGACGAGCCTGCTTTAGCTGCTCATTGGAAGGGGTGCGCATGGTTTTATCCTCGTTGAGCCAACAGTCCATCAGAGAGCCAATGGTCACGTCAAAAGCTCCGTTGGTCTGGCCATACAAGGAAGCACAAAGCTGGAGACACTCAAAGGCAGCTGGTCCAAGTTGCAAAGGCAAATTGGCTGGGAGATTATTGATGTGGGAGATGTCGCTATTTTCGATGAACCGACTAAGCTGCTGTTCGATTTTGTCAAGCTCGCCAAAGGCGGCCCAAGCCGCTTGTTGTGCATAGCGGGCATCTTTGTGAACGATAATAACCTCAAAAACAGTTGCCATTGCGTTGTGGGAAAAACGGTGTGCATTGGGAATTGAATCGCAACTGCTACCGATGAAGGAAATATCAGGTTGCGGCTGAGTCATTTTCCACCTGTTGATTGTGATTGAAGCAGCCGGTCCCAGAGGTCTTTGGTTACAAACCCACGTAATTCAACCCCCGGGCGCAATTCGGTGTACGAATCAAATAGAGGCACATAAAGATTCTTTTTCCCCGGGGGCGGCAGTTCATATAACTTCTTCAAAAGGGCTGACTCTACACTCGGCGAGGCGATGATGACTGGGGCAGTCGGTATATTCTCTTCAACATCGTTCCACCAGCCGACATTGGAAAAAGAACGCAAGTACCAGGGGAGCGGCCAATAGTCGCCGGCTGGACAAATTATCTGGATGTAGATATTATGACCATCAGGACTGACACGGGCAACTTCCTCAATACGCCGAACTGTTTCAAAAACGTCCGTAGTCGGATGAGCGTAAACGTATGGGTTAAATGGGTCGGCGTAATATTTGTAGTTGCCGAGATACGCTTGACCAATGGGCAGCAGTAGGCCGAAGAGCACCAAAAGACAACCAACAACGAGTTTCTCCCACCGGTATAGTGACATCTTTATCAAAGCCGCGACTCCGACAGCAGCCAGTAAAATCATACCATGCAGAAATCCGAGGAGACACCAGGGGGTTTTATATGGTATTGAGGAATATGCCGCGGTCATTATGAGGGTGTAGAAGGCGAGGAATCTAAGTAGAGTTAAATTAACAATTGAAATACCTTTTGGGGTCATTGCAGTTATAAAACCGACTGCGGCCATAACAACAATGAGGTCTTCGTTCCAGGCAGGCCTTTTAAAACCTTTCATCCAGGTCAGTATATCGAGGTAATAGTACCAGAAGTGGGCGTGGAGATTATTTTGGCCAGCTTGATTGAGATAAATTGTGTAAGCCCAAAAAGAATCGAGGATTCCGTCCGGATTGGTAAAAAACGATGAATAAAACAGAGTTGAAACTACCACACCAGCTACAATTGTAACAATAACGTGCGAGGGTTTTATTGCTCCTACGGCATTTGAAATACCAGTTTGGCATCGCCGCATCCGAAGTGTAAGCAAAAGGGCCAAAAACATCGAGGCAAAAACAATGATACATGTTTCCTTAGTTGCATGCATCAACCCTAAGAATATTCCTGTTAATAAAGCCCACGCGATGTTTTTGCCTTGGGTATAGCGCCAACCGCAAGTAATTACGCCAAAGGTGAAACAGACAAGGAGCATTTCGTGAATGTAGTAGCGACTGTAGAAAACAAATGCCGGTGAGATGGCGGTCATTACGATAGCTATAATAGTTGCCAAGCGGCCGAGACCGTCGATCAGCAGTAAAGGCATCAATACCAACAGCAGGCCGAAAAAAACCGGCACAATACGAAGGGTAAATTCGTTAATGTCTTTGAGTTTATGAACACCGCTGAGCCAGGCAGGGATTAAAGTAACATAGTTTAGCGTCGGGCCGTGGTATTCGTCGGGGTTATATCGGTAAAAATTCTTTTCCAGCAATTCTCCGAACCTGAAGGCGTGGACGGCCTCGTCACCGTGCATTGGGCGATGCTGAAGCTGCGGCAGGCGCAGCGCAACAGCAGCAATCATTGCGGCCAAAATGAAGAGGCAACATTTTTTTGGCCAATTCATATCGCGGGTTTGCCGAAAACTTCTACTTCTATATAGTGGTTTAATTCGTTGCTGCTATTGCCGTTGCTGTATAAGCGGACATAACGAGCTCGAACACCCTTGGCGTCGATAAGTTTACCCTCGGCAGTTTCAACATAGTGCATATCGGAACCTGCCCCCAAGCCGGAAGAATTGTCTCCGTCATTGTTGAACAGGGTCCTGACGTTCGTAATAAAATCAGGGTCATCGGCGACCTGCACTACCACATCAAAATAAACGCGGGCCTCTTTATGATAGTGCCAGAGCAGAATGGCGTATATGTCATATTCAGCTCCGAGGTCGATAGTAACGTTTTGCAGAAAAGGGCCCAACTCGACGTAACTGCCGTCAGCTGCTTCCTTGTCTCCATCGGTTATCATTTCTATTTCGCCGATGATTGGCTCTTTATAACTGCTGACCACCAGTTTCTCGAAAGCGACATTCTTTGTTCCAGCCGGCGCTAAAAACGGCTGACGAGGTTTGTCCAGAGGTTTTTCAAGATTGGATACTTGGATATTCTGCGGCGTGCCTACAAACATCGGCTTGGGAAGTTTGATATCAATCGGCACCAGTCTATTTACATCACCTGAAACGACCTTGGGGATATTTGTATCTGCTTTGCTTGTTTGGCCTTTGGAGTTATCAGCACTTTGCTGTTGTGTTTGGCTGGGAGTGCCTGTCTGGGGGGATTTTTTGCAGGAATTGGCAGTAAATAATACAATCGCAAACAACACCAAAATATAAATCGTCGCTGTTGAATTAGTCTCTTTTTTCATCTTTTTTAGTCTCAAAAATCATCGTTTAAATAGACGGTTTCCCGCCGCTATTTTCCCATTTTGGTGCAGATTATCAAGTAAGTATGCACGATTACAATCAGCGCCAATAGTAATGCACTGTAACGATGCAATTGCAGAAGAAATTCCTGTCCCTTTGTTCCAAAAAATGAGAACATACTTAAAACAATCGATAAAATTACCGGAATAGCCAAAATGACAATCAGCCAGAAGCATATTTTCTGAAGAGGCGGCCAATCGTTTTTATTGAAAGAGCAGTTGCCCGCCCACATTACAACCAGGCACACTAAACATATCGCGAAAACCGGCGCAAAAACAGCATGCAATATCAGCCAGTAGCCGTGAATGGATTCTTTAAGAACCAGTAACGGATAGAAACTCGTAATCACCATCGCTAGAAAACAAAGTAGTGCTAATGGATATATGAGTCTGCGAATAGCGTTCCACGGTTCTGATTTCTTTATTCGCCATTGCCTGTTGCCAGGAAGTGCCGCGTAGCATATAGCAACACCTAAAAGAGTAGCAACAAAACCAATAATCGAAGTTGTCCGAAACATAACAATCACACCCTTAATCTTTCTCTGCTAGTATCCTGATTATATACGCTAGGGCCTTAAACGCATACAAGAGCAGAACTGCGGCTAAAATCACAGATGAGCAAATCGCTATGACCTTCAAATACGGACGGAATATAAACGAGATAGCAAGTAATTTCGTGTAAGCAGGATTAAGCTCCTGAAATTCAATCATCTTTTTAGTGGCGTCTTTTTCGGAAGCTAAAGGCGTATCAATTTCAACATCTGCGAAAAAGAAAGGAGCATTCGTCGAATGGCAGTCCTGACATTGGCGAGCGCCCAGCGATTGTGCCGCCGGTCTTACATCGTGGGCAATAGGCCATAAATATGGCTTGGCTGAGTTATGTTCGGTTGCGACAAGTCTGTCTTTATCATGGCGATAGAGTTTTCCACCACAAATATAAACAGCTTCGCCCTCGGCCGGTTTTAGCAATTCAAGGACTTTTTTTATCTGCTCACTGGTCAAGTTTGGCCAATCTCCGGAGGGTGAGATGTTTTTATCGCCGGTGATTTCGCCAACAATCGGTTTGACAACTTCAATTGGAATTGGGGCGACTTTTTGGTCTTTTAAGTAGGCAAAGAAGGCAGGCCAGATAAGCTTATGGGGTCCGATTTTGCCGTTCTCCTGCTTAGCGAAAACAGGATATATAATATGCGGAAGCACATCATCAGATTTATTTACGTTATAAGTTCCCAAGCCGTGCGCCCGTGACGTTTTGGTACGTATAGTCTTTGCGTCAGGCCACGGACCGGAGTGACAAGCGGTGCAGGTGAGTTTATCAAAATGCGTCGGTGGAATGCCTGAATGCTTTGGGATGGGCGCTCCCAAAAGGCCGTTGCTATGACAGGATTCGCAGGATAAGGCTGCCGCCAGGGGATTTTTCGAGACCGTTGCTTCGCCTTCATAGCCGCGGGTAATATTATGCTCAGGGCCGTTACGATGACAATCTACACAAGTCAATCCTGCCGCGAGATGCACATCTTCATCTGCTGTCCATTTTTCTTTGCCCATATCGAAGTTGGAATGGCAGAAATAACAGCGTTCGACGGGCACTTTTCTGACAATATCGAAGAATACCTGGTTCTTGTGGTAGAATGCGTCTTTGAGGTATGTTACAGAAGGTGGAATTAACTTAGGGTCGTCAAACGGATGCGGCATAAAAGGGTCATAATTGTTCGGCATATTCCGGGCAGAGCCGCTGACGGAAGTTAAGCCGCTGGTTGCCGCTGCGGCCCAGCGGAAATTTTGACGGATTATCTGGTCGCCGTATTCTGCTGGGTTGTGGGCGGAGTCGGCGTCATGGCAGGCCAGACAATTTATTTCCAGCTTGCCTGATATAAATCCACGTGTTATCTCATCGGGATTATTACTGTCAATCTCGCCCGGACCGCCGCCGGGCATCTGCCTGCCGAAATGCTGGACAAATTTCCACGGTGTCAGGCCGAGTTGTTCAGGTCTGAAGACACCGGGCCAATTGCGATACGAAAGAGGAATCTGCGTAGCAGAAGCGGCATCGACGAGTATCCACGGCTGCCCGCCTCTGCCGGGAGCTGCGTTTGGCTCAACAGCGTTGAAATGCCAGCCGTGACTTATTTTATTATAATCGTGACACGCGCCGCAGGTCTGGCGGGTTGAAAATGGAAGAAGCGGCTCAGTATCGGGGGTAATTTTATCGCCTTCCTCATCGAGCAGTGGGATAAGATGAACCGGAACGGCCCTGCTGCCGTCGCTGTGGTCGCCCGGAAAATTGGGGTCGGCGTCAGCGGCAATGGAAATAGATGCTGCGTAAAATAAAATAGCTGTATATAACAATCCTTTCCTCAATGTATTTCTGTCCTTTTCTCAGTTCAGCAAGCGAAATCTAAATTTTAAATTCTTCCGGCTTGAATTCAAGTTTTCGAGCGGCTTCCACTGCGTTATTCACTTTCAATACGGTAACGGCTGTTCCATATCCGATTTCTGCGGGACAATTCAAATTTGCTTTGCCGCGTATGGCGTCGAAAAAATTTTCCAGGTGCGGCTGATGATAAAGTTTGTCCATTTTCACTGCCAGCTTGTAGGCGGGCGGAGCCAAAGTCTCGCGAACATCGAGAACTGCGCCGGTTTTGGGTTTTTCCTCGACTGACTTTTCTTTTTTGGCAGGTTCGAGGACGAAACCGAGTTTGACCCATTTATCCCACGGCGGAGCAGACGGTTCGCGATAGACTGCGCCCCTGGTGGCGGATTCCGATATTACCAGCGTTGCTTGGTCGCCCATAAAGCTCTCGTAATATCCCTGACAACTATTAGTAGTTATTGTCTGGTAGAACGCCCTGACGATACCCGATGATGTTTGGTACTCATAAACGGCCATAATGTTGTCATACCACTGGTGGGTTTGTCTGTCATAGTAGTCGGTGCCTCCGCCGGCGAAAACGGATTCTGGATTTGCCTCGAGGAACCAGTTATAGATGTCGATTTGGTGCGAACCGAGGTCGGCGATTGGCCCTGCGCCGAGGCCCT
>CAIYOL010000155.1 GCA_903927855.1 uncultured Planctomycetota bacterium | reverse complement strand
TAAAGATGATTATTCCGGATGAAATTGTCATTGGAGCGTTTGTTGCTTCTTTGATAGCTGTTGTTGCAACATGTTTTGCTGCGATTGCAGCCTGGCGTGCCGCTTATAACACCAAAAAAGCTTTGGAAAAAATCAAAAAAAGAAGTGATGAATAAGTATCAAACAAACAGTTTGTTTGTGACGGAAGATGTTCAGCAAAGCAAATGCGGTCATATTATTCGGGTGGCGTTTGAGTCGGCGGCGGATATGGAGTTTGATTATCTTGTGCCAGATGAGCTTTGGCCGATTGAAGCGGGGCAGAGGGTTGAGGCGCCGTTCGGCAGAAATAATAAACTCGAAAAAGGTTTTTGTGTTGAAGTAGTAGCAGAAGGACAGGAGCACAAAAGCACAAAGGGAAAAGGCCGTGAATTTAAGTTAAAAAAGGTTTGCGGGGTAATTGACAAGGAGCCGTTGCTGGATGCTGCCCTGATGGAGTTGGCGAGGTGGATTAGCGGTTACTATGTCTGTCCCCTGGGGCAGGTGCTTGCCGCGATGGTGCCGGGGGCGGTGAAAAAAGGGGCTGGGGTCAAAACAGAAAAGCAAGTTTATCTCGCTGGTGATATTGAAGGGACAATCGAAAAATTAAGGGGCAAAAAGCAAAAACAGATTGTTGAATATCTGCAAAGGAAAAAAGCGTTTAATTCAGACTCGGCTGTGGAACTGCAGGGTTTATTGGTTGCAGTTGATTGCACAAATGAACCTTTAAGGAGTTTGGCTGAGAAACAGCTCATTAAAATAGCGCGTAAGACGATATTGAGGTCGTTGCCGGCTATTCCCGCTGGGATGTCGATAAAAACCGACAAGGTTGTATTAAATCAGGAACAGCAAAAAGCATTAGCCCATTTTAAAGCCAAAATAGATTCGGGTGCGTTCGGCGTTACGCTTTTATACGGCGTTACCGACAGCGGCAAGACTGAGCTTTATATAAGGTCAATTGAGGCGGTTTTGCAGAAGGGCAAAAGCGCTATCGTTCTGCTTCCGGAAATCGCCCTTACCACCCAAACCGTTCAGCGGTTTAACTCCAGGTTTGAAAAAATAGCTGTTATGCATTCTGGTCTGACCGCCGCCCAGCGCAACGTCCAGTGGCATAAAATAAGAGAAGGCGGTGCTGATGTTGTTATCGGCGCCCGCTCGGCGGTCTTTGCGCCGCTGCCGAATCTCGGCCTTATCGTTGTTGATGAAGAGCACGAGCCCAGCTTTAAGCAGGATACGGCCCCTCGCTATAATGGGCGGGACGTGGCGATAAAACGGGCGCAGCTATCGAATGCACATTGTATTTTGGGTAGCGCCACCCCCTCGCTGGAGACGTTGCATAACAGCCGGACTAAAAAGTATTTTAGTCTGTTACGTCTGCCGAAAAGGGTGATGGACTTGGCTTTTCCTGAGATGAAGCTTGTCGATTTGCGGGACAGCTTTCATCCGCAGGAGGGTATAAATCTGATTTCCGAGCCGCTTGCTGAGCATCTGGAAAAAGTTCTGGCTAAGGGCGAGCAGGCGATTTTACTTTTGAACAGGCG
>CAIYOL010000154.1 GCA_903927855.1 uncultured Planctomycetota bacterium | reverse complement strand
TCCTATGTGGGTTCGGCAGAGAAGTTCTTCGCTTAACCACATTTAAGCTTGCGGTGCTTGCGTGATTTGTTTTGCCAGCTCGTTCAGCAACGCGTGCACCTGGGGGTCGCTGTTTCTGGCCTCACCTATCTTGCTGCAGGCGTGCATAACGGTTGTATGGTCCCGGCCGCCCAAATGACCGCCGATTTCTTCGAGGCTGTGCTTCGTCAGGTTCCTCGCTAAATACATACAAATCTGACGCGGCTCAGCTATACTTTGGCTGCGCTTCTTGCTCTGCAAATCAGTGAGCCGAACATTGAAGTGGTTTGTTACCACTTCGATAATATCGGTAATACTTATATGTCTGGCCGTTGCTTCAATCTGCCCTTTCAAAGCCCTCTGGGCCATTTCAAGGGTGATTTGCTCACCGGTAGTGGTCGCTACAGCGTAAATGGTTGTAAGTGCTCCCTCCAGTTCCCTGATATTTGCGTGTACCTTGCGGGCAATATATTCGGCTATCTCGTCGCAAATACTCAGGCCCCGAAGGTGGGCTTTTTTTTGAACGATTGCAATTCTTGTCTCATAGCTCGGCGGGTCAATCCTCGTAACCAGACCCCAGTTGAATCTGCTGGTAAGCCGCTCTTCCAGCGAAGGTATCTTTCCGGGCGGACAATCGGCGCTGAGTATAATTTGTTTGCCGTTGCTGTAAAGAGTATTAAAAGTGTGGAAAAATTCTTCCTGGCTCTGCTCTCGTTCACGCAAAAACTGAACATCATCTATCACCAGCATATCAACGGTGCGGAACTGGCTTTGAAAACCGGCCAAATTCCCTTCTTCTATCGCCCTGATGAACCTGTTGACGAAATCCTCACAGCTTACGAATTGAATTACCCTCTTATCGGATTTCCGCTTGGTTTCGCAGCAGACTGCGTGCAAAAGGTGGGTTTTGCCTAAACCGGCGCTGCCGTAAATAAAAAGCGGATTATAGGTATTGCCGGGCGATTGACTTACTGCGACACAGCTTGCGTGGGCAAGGCGGTTGCACGGCCCTACTACGAAATTATCGAAGGTATAATCGGGGTGCAGGTTAGGCCCGCCCTCGCGGTGACGGGACCGGCGCAAAAAGCTTCTTCGCTCTTCAACGCTGAAATCCACCGCAACAAGGTGACCGGTTATCTGCTGGGCTGCACGCGTGAAACTGCCTTTGCAATTGTCGCGCAAAAACTGTACCGTGGCCTCATCGGGACAGCTAATCTCCAGCGAACCGCCGTCTAAGTGTGAAACCGTTAACTTCTCGAACCATGTGCGGGTATTGACAGGGTCAAGCGCTTTTGCTCGTTCAAGTATATCAGCGAAAATGTTTTCAACTTCCCTCGTTGCCAAGCTTAGCTCCACTCCTTTCACAAATATTACTCTATGCAAACAGTAGCTGCCCGCAAAAACATCCCTGTCAAAAATTCCTGCAAGGCCGAAACTAATCACCCTCTGTGCCTCCCCGAATCTAACCTCAATCCCGCAGTTTGTCAAAGAAAAATATCCATCTTGTGACAAAAAGTCTAAGAAATTAAAATGTCAGCGGCACTTGAAATCCCCCCCAATTTCTGCGAAAATCTCCACGCAATTATCTTCTATCAGGAAAACAGTATTATGGCAATCTTCGCTAAAACCGTCCAGTTCTTCAAAGACCGGCTGAGCAAAACGCGGGACAAAATCAGCTCCTCTCTTTCGCAGGTCCTGAAACTAAGCAGAAACATCGATGACTCCCTGCTCGATGAGCTTGAAAAAACTCTCATCAGCGACGACATCGGCGTCGAAACTACCGACAAGCTCATATCAGACCTGCGGACGGCCTATAGCAGCAGGCAAATCGCGAAGACCGAAGATATTATTCCCTTTCTCAAAGAGCACATAAAAAGCTACTGGCCTCACCAGGATAGACAACTGCTTATGGCGACAAGTGGCCCGACGGTAATTTTAATAGCGGGCGTCAACGGCTCCGGCAAGACCACCAGTATTGCCAAACTTGCATATATCCTGAGCAAGGACAATAAAAAGGTAATCGTCGCCGCCTGCGACACGTTTCGCGCCGCTGCGGTAGAACAACTGAGCATCTGGGCGGAGCGCATCGGCGTGCAAATCGTCAAACACAAAATGGGTTCCGACCCCGCCGCCGTCGCTTTCGATGCCTGTGAAGCCGCTGTTGCAAGAGATGCTGATTTTCTTATTTTAGATACCGCAGGCCGGCTGCACACGCAAAAGGACCTGATGAGAGAGCTGACAAAAATCCGCGATGTTACAGCCCGCAAAATCCCCGGCGCACCCAATGAAGTCCTGCTGATTCTCGACGCCACAACTGGCCAGAATGCCATCGTTCAGGCAAAGATGTTCACTGCGGCGATTAACGTTACAGGCATATTCCTCGCTAAGCTCGACGGCACCGCCCGCGGCGGAATTGTCATCGCCATTAAAGACCAGCTTGATATCCCCGTCAAATTCGTCGGCCTCGGCGAAAAACCAGAAGACATCGCCGAATTCGACCCCGACATCTTCACCGAAGCATTATTCGCATAAAGAGAAAAACGTTCCTGCCCACCCACTTACTGACAGCTATGCTGATTGCAGGCATTTTCAGATGTTATTTCTTCAAGCTTGCCTTGTTCATACTGTTTTACTATCTCTTCAACCGTGCCAGGGATTGCTCTATGTGCCTTTATTCCGCTTTCATTCAGCTTCTGCATCGCCCGTGCCCCCATACCACCGCAAACCACTGCGTCGATTTTTCTGCCGGTGAGTACACCCATCGGCTGACACATGCCATGGGAATGGTGCTGATTGGCGTTGTCGATAATCTCAATAGCATCCTTCT
>CAIYOL010000153.1 GCA_903927855.1 uncultured Planctomycetota bacterium | reverse complement strand
TTCTCAGTATCATAAATGGTAAAATAGGGAGCACTGCCGAAATGTTCGTGAACTTTGGCTGTTTTGCCATCCGCCGTACTTGTTGGTATACATATTCTCATACCGCACCTCTCCTGCACATACCTCTGCCTCTCGTAGAACCGGCTCCTTGCGCCCAGCCCCTATCCTGTGGAGCTCTATGAATGTTCTCACTCTGACATTTAGGACATTCAGTGGGCCGTCCTGTACCAAACGGAACACTCCATGCGTTTTTGCAGTCATAACATATAAATTGTCTTTGTATCATTTTAACAACACCTCCTTTAATTTTAAGTGCTTTAGCATTAACTATCGTATCCGCAATCTTTCTATGAGCTGATTCGATGATATTCCCGAACGTCTGTCTTGAAATATTCATCTCTTTGGCTGCGTTCTCCTGATATAGCCCTTCGAGGTCGGCCAGCCGGATGGCTTCAAATTCATCTATCGTTAAGACGACTTCTTCTAATTGTAGAATTGGGACGCCTCTCGGCTTAAAATAATCCGCCTGCGGATTCCCGCAAACACGTCTGCATTTATATGGTCGGGTCATAATCTTTATCTGAACCGTTGTTCATCGCTTAAAAAGTAACCACTTTATCGCTTTCTTTCACAATCTCGTACATATCCTTCATGGTCGATATGGGGCACATTTCGGAACCTTCCTGCTCCCGAGATTTAATGCACGTCCCACAGGCAAATATCTTGCTGCCTGATTTGAGGAATTTATCCGCCTGCTCGACCGTGTTAAACTTATCGGTGCCGACCTTTTGATATTCAACGCCTTTGCCCATAAAGAAAACTTTTACCTCATCTTTTTGGCCAAGGCAAAAATTGGCGTACCTAAGAGCATTCCAACAAGTTTCAGCATCACTACTTGAAATAATAACTCCTATCTTCACAGACTCTCCTTTCGTTTATTCTCTAACCAGCCAATTCTTACTTTTTTGGCTGCGTCAAAATCTGGAACATAAGGTTTGATATCCAGCAATGGCGTGCCGTCAAGAACGTCAATGCCTTTAACAAATAAGACGTTATTTTTCTGCTTTAATAACTGAACAACCGAAATTCCAATCTGATTTGGTCTTGCCGGGTATCTTGTGGAAAAAACTCCTCGGCTCCTGTCGTCAAGAAAGGGCTTAACCAGTAACTCATAGTTCTTTGACTTGTGAAACCTGTAGATGAGTATAATATGCGAGAAGCCAAGTATATCCTGAAGGCCCGGCGCAAATTCTTTATAAACTTCTACCTGCCCGATTTTATTCGACTTAAACGGCTGAATCGGTGTCCTTTCCTTTAACTTAAAAGGAGAGTGTATTATTCCAATCGGACACATTCTCATTATTGGAGCAATAACTGGCATATGCCAATAATATAGAATAAAAGAATCTGTCTGTCAATACAATAACCTGAAAATTTTTTACGATGGCCGCTTGCTCCGCAGTTCCCTGCTCCAGGTAATCAAGCCGTTAAATGCCAAGGGAAAATAGAGAAAATAGGGACAGCCACCTATTTCGGCCGAAGCGAATTATGAAATAAGAATTGGCGGGGCGAAAAATCAATCAAACGCGCAGCTACCTGCGCACCCAAAACGACAAAATCTGAAAAAATTTTTACTCCTTTTCCTATAACGACTTAGCCAAAACCGCACCTCGAAGCGCAGCGTAGATCCTTCGAAGCGTAGCGCAGATCCCAGAATGTCTTTATCTGGGACCCAATTCAGAAAAACCTGGTTTTCAAATCCCCCACTTCTCAAATCCAGAATTTATAAAGAGAATACCTAACTAAGTTAGGTATTCCCTTCCGTGCAATCTGCATCTAAAAACTGTGTTAATCCGTGTCCATCTGTAGCCAATTTCCCCTTGACTTTTGCCTGAAATTTGGTATAATACCTCCAGTTTATCAGTAGATAAACGCATATCGCCCAGCAGGGCAAGGTTTCAGGTCCAGAAGGTCTATATCAAATAATATAGAGAGCATTTTTCCGCCTCTGGCGGAGTTGATTTTTGGATTCGTTTATGGTTTTGTTTTTTATGCTCGCTGTCTTCTGAATTCTGTATTCTGTCTCCTGTATTCTGTTTTTTCTTTTTTATCTGCCTTCGGCAGCTGCGATGATTTTATGCGCAGAAGGAAAAAATCAATCAAAATGAAGTTAATTATGCGAAACGAACCCAATTTAGGACAAAGTCAAATTTTTATAACCGCAGTATTAACAATTAATTACAACGAAAAAATGAAATTGGACACTTGGTCAAAACGAACCCAAACGAACCCAATTTTACCGGCCTTTGCCGGTAAAATTGCCCTGCCTGTCCGCCATAGCTTTAGCGACGGCGGAAGCGCAGTCGAAGGGTCTGGGGCGAATGTAGATTTACTTGCACTCCTGCAGCATATCACCGATCCTCCGGCGGTGTTCCCTCGTGCTGCTGGCCAGAAAGGCCAGTGTGCGGATTGTCTCCTTGCTGTCGCCCTCAAATGTTTCGAAATATGCGCTTTCGAGCAATGCCTTCTCAATGTCAATGGCCGTCGACAAAGCATTTATCAAACTAAAATTGGCGTCCAATGCCTTATCAATCTGCTTGTTCACAAAATCTATAGAACTCTTAACGGCAGCAATAGGAAATCTGTCAACAACCATAGCATCGGAACCTTCTTCTATCCTGGACCGCAGTCTATCTATCCAATTAGCGTGTTCTATTTCTTCTTTCGACAGCTTTGTCCAAAAGTTTCTGTGTTCTGGAAACCTTTCAGCGTAGCATTCATACAGCCGACTAATCACTTCTTCGTGCGTCTTCATGACCTCCAGCAGCAAGCCGGGTTCCTTTGCGATTTTCATATTGATATACCCTTAACGAGTTTAAGCAGCTTTTGTTCGGTATCGTTAATTTGGCAAATATATTATCGGCATTATTCAGGCATGCTATAAATTCTTTCCCCGCAGCTGCCTGCCCCAGCTAATCAAGCCGTTAACGGCCAGCACCAGAAAGAATACATAAAGGAGCATAACGAATTTTACGTCTCTGGCGTAATACAAGCCGATGCAAATGACATTGACGCAAATCCACAAACACCAGCTTTCGATTTTCCGCTGTGCCGAAAGTGCCGCCGCGACAAATCCCATCACCGTGGCGGCCGCGTCGATATAGGGATAAACAGCAGGGGCAGGAAACAGCATCGGCAGATAAATATGAATCCTGCTCATCAAAAATCCCAAAAGAATCCCCCCAGCCGCTATGAGCAGGACGGCTGTAAGCCGGCCCTTGCCTGTGGCGTAAGATACATCCAGCTCTTTCTTTTCGCCCCCGGCTTTTTTCCAGCTATACCAGCCATAGAAACAGTTGCCGATGTAATAGAACTGCTCGAAAAAATCAGAATAGAGACGCACCTGATAAAACAGGACCGCGAAAAGCGCGAAAACAACCAGCCCCAAAGGCCACGCCCAAATAATCTTTCGTGTAATAAGCAGGACATACACGGTAATCAAGACAGTGGCCGAGAACTCGATGCAGCTTACGGGAGTGCCTAAAAGCGAAAAAAACACGTTATGAACATTAAGGATATTCATAAAAAAGATGACAAAAAAAACCACCGCCGGAATTCTCTCCAGCGGTGGTTTTAGTGAACCCATTGTAAAGAATTATTTATTGGATTTTGGTTTCGGTTCCGTCGCCGGGGTCTCTTTACTCTTCTCAACCAGCCGGAATTCATGAACCTTTACCCACTTTTGGCCTTCCTTTTCGGTAACCACGCATTTCGCCTTGACTTCTTTGCCGTCGAGAGCGCCGAGCTCCTTACCCTTCTCATCGAGAGTAACATTATAAACAATCTTACTGGCGGTGGTCAGCTTTATGGAAGTGATTACACTGTTAGCATCTTTGACAACACTGACGATTCCCTCAAGCGCCACGGTAACTACAGCGTGCTCGGGCTTCTTCGGCTTTTCAGTGGGCTCCGTACCAGCAGCGAAAACGTTCGCAGCCAGAAACACGGCCGCCACGCCAAGCACTATCACAAGTTTCTTTACCATAATTAATTCTCCTTTAAAATATATGCTCTCTCTGGGAAAAGACTACACATCTCTCCCTTTGGGAGTACTAAAGTTTCCTAATTTTAAGCTCTTCATTTACACTCTCGGCCGGTTGCCTAAGTATTCGCTTCTTGGCACCCCGCCCGTCAGAGGCATTGCATATTCGACAAACGCCTCAGTTACACCGTTGCCCTCGGCATTTATATATTCATCAGGCATCTTCTTTGTTTTTTCCGCAACATTGCTCAATTCCGTGCGGAAATAATTGACTGCGTATTTCTTCCCGCTACCGGTCCTTTCTATTGCGACCGAGCCGCTGTTTTCTTTCATCGCAAATTTCACAGCCATTCTGCCGCACTGCCGCGCCTCTTTGACATCGACCGATGACTGCAGCCCGGCAAAACTTCTCTGCAGATACCCGAAGGTATCCGCCCGGACGCGTTTTATACCTATTTTACCCTTTACCTTCCCGGCCAAGAAGTCCGCCAGCGCTCCCGTGCCGGATAGTTGCACATTTCCGTGTGCGTCAGTTTCTTTTTCCCTGGCTAATTTTTCGGCCCAGAGTACGCCATCGGTATCACAAACACCTTCACTTACCGCAACGACGCACCGGCCAAGCTGTTTGTACACGCCTTCGATATCGCCGAGGAATTTGTCCATCGAAACAGGTTTCTCAGGAAAATACAGCAGGTGCGGTCCGTCATCGTCTCTGCGTTTACCCAAGACAGCAGCAGCGGTCAAAAAGCCGGCGTTTCTGCCCATAATACAATCGATTTTTATCCCCGGCAGCGAGCGATTATCCAAGTCATCTCCTATCAACGCACACGCCTCGAATTTCGCCGCCGTCCCATAGCCCGGACAGTGGTCGGTCACCAGCAGGTCGTTATCTATTGTTTTGGGTATATGGAATGCCCGAAGTTCATAACCGCTTTTGGCCGCCATCGTATTGATAATGTGCGCGGTGTTTGCCGAGTCGTTGCCGCCGATATAGAAAAAGTATCTGATATCCCGCTTCTTGAAAACCTCGAGTATTTTAGCGCAGTATGCCTCGTCGGGCTTATCTCTGCTGGAGCCAAGCGCGGACGACGGTGAGGCGATGAGGTCCTTTATCGTGGCCAGCGTCAATTTCTTCAAATTTATAAATTCATCTTTGACCATACCTTCTACCGCGTGAACCGCACCGTAGAGGTTTTTGATTTCCGGATGTTTTTTCGCCTCTTCGATTACGCCGACCAAAGACGCATTTATAACCCCTGTCGGCCCGCCCGACTGCCCCACTACCGCGTTTGCCCTTGCTGCCTTTGCCACTTCTGCATTTTCTCCATAAAACCCTTATATTGCTCTTCGATTATAAAACGCTTAATTATACAAACACAATATCAACAAGCAAGTATAAAGGAGAAAACCGCGAAGTAGATTGTCAGCTAAACCTCAACCGCAAATCCCGGCCTTAGAAAATACAGCCATCTGCTGATTGTCTTGGCCTTTAAAATCGCCTCCGCTGCCCTGCCGTAAAGTTCTAACTGCTGCCGATATAGTTCCGCACGCTCAGGGGCCTTTTTAGCCGTTACATCATCGGTTTTGAAATCTACGACCACCAAACCCTTCGGCGTTTGAACCAGCATATCAATTATCCCCTGAACGACAACGATTTCGTCGCTCAAATTGCTTAACTCAGAAGCAGGTAAAGCAAAAGTAAAAGGCCATTCACGGTAAACGGTGTTCTTAACATCAAGGGCTGCCCTGCCTAACTCGCCTTCAAAGAATGCAAGTATCGAATCTGTGTTAATATGCCCGGCAACTGATTCCGTTATTGCACCATCAGCTAAAAGCTTTTCCTTCGTCTTCTCGATTGCTCCTTTAGTTACAAGTTTGTTTAAATCAAGCTGTGAAATCACAAGATGCGCAGCCGTTCCAATCACCCTGCCGTCAATAACCTCTGCCGATTCCGCCGACAAAACCGCCTTCGGCTTTCGCTCCAGCACCTTCGAATAATCGAATTTTATGTATTCGTCTTCTCGATGTGTCAGTTGTGTTACCGATTGCTTTGCAGGCAAAAGATGCGTATCACCGAAGCTGTATCGCCACGCCAAAGATTTCTTTATTTGCGACAGCAGTTTCGACCCTCTTGATTTCAACTGCGAACCTTTTACAACCGTTTTGGGCTGGTAACATTTTCTTTCTTTTAGTTTACGGATATATCCGCAAAGCTCTTCAAGTTCCTTCCGGCCGTAAAGCTTTATGCTGAATAAATCATCGTCGCCCCTTGCCGGTAATTCCGTTTCAAAGGCCTCGTGCAGATTCTTCTGGTTCGAAAGTCCGTAGAGAACCCACTGTAAAGGACTCTGACACCGCCGAAGCTGACAATCACCAATCGGCTCATCGCCAAAGAAAAAACCGTCGCAGATAATATCCTGGCAGTTTTTTTTCTTCTCCGAAGCGCTTAAAACAAGCCGCTGCCTCGCACGTGTCATCGCAACATAAAGGATGCGCATCTCCTCCGCTAGACACGCGGCTAATTTCTTCTCCGCGATAATCTGATGCGCCAGCGAGCTTAGCTTGGTATTTGTCTTGCGGTCGATAATCTGCAGCCCCAGCGTATCGTTGATATCGGCCAGAAAATCTTCCTGAATATCTCTCTTATTGAATTGACTATCCAGCTCAGCCAGAAAAACCACCGGGAATTCCAGTCCTTTGCTCTTGTGAACGCTTATAATCCGCACTGCATTTTCAACGGAGCTGTCCGGCTCAGCAGGCGACCAATCCTGCCCCGCTTCCTGAAGCTCCTCGACAAACTCAACAAAACGGCTTAACGAAAACTTGCCGATGCTGCTGGAAAAACCTTCGAACTGGATTGCTCGCTCGTGAAGTTTAAGCAGATTGGCTTTGCGTGCCTCCCCGCTCGGCAGGGCCGAGACAAAGGACAGGAAACCAGTTTGCCGATAAATGTGCCAAATTAAATCCGCCAGACTGCCGCTACTCGCAACGCTCCGCCACTGCTCAATCTGCCCAAATGCTTTTTTGAGTTTTTCAGCAAGTTTCGTATCTGTCCCACAAGCGGAATATTCAAGCACATAATTGTAAAAGTTTTTGTACTGCGCATCCGTTTTACCATGGACTTTTATTTTTGCCAGTTCCGTGTCACTGACCTTAAAGAACGGGCTTCGCAATACCGCTGCCAATTCAATGTCACGTTGCGGATTATCCAGAACTTTTAACAGGCACAGCATATCGGTGATTTCGGTCGCCTCGAAATAGCCGGCCGTCGCCTGGCAATTGACAGGCACACCGGCTAATCGAAAGATTTCAACATAATCGTTCGCCTTTTTAGCCAGCGAGCGCATCAACACCACAATGTCACGGTATTCAACATCCCTTTTTTCCCCTCTCTGCTTATCAAATATTTGAAACTCCGGCTTGCCCGTTTCCGCCCCCACCATTTGCTTTATACGTTGCGCTATCAACGCCGCCTGACGTTGGCGGGAATTGAAAACATCTTCGCTTTCTTCTGCAGTAATCTCTGTTTTCTCTTCATTCTCGTCTTTGCCCTCCTCATCAAGTATATGAAACTCGACAATTTTCTTTCCATCACCAGATTCACTTTCAATCACCGGCTTCAGCTCAGCCGACTCATCGTAATCGATTCTTGCGAAAGAGGCCGTCATTATCCGTCCGAACACCTTATTGACAAAATCGAGGATGCCTTTGGATGAACGGAAATTCGCATTCAGGTCAATACGCAACCCGCCCTGTTTAATGGACACTGGCTTCAATCGCTCAAGAAAAATCTCCGGCTCAGCCCCCCGCCATGCATAAATACTCTGTTTAACGTCCCCCACGACAAAAACATTTCCGCCGGAGCTGAGCATATCGAGTATGGCCTGCTGAACAGCGTTTATGTCCTGATATTCATCAACAAATATATACTTATACCTTTGCCGCAGTGCCAAAGCCGTCGTCGACGGCACCAGCTTCTCATCCTGCGAATTTTCATCAACCAGAAGCTTCATCGCATAACGTTCGAGGTCTGCAAAATCCAAACAGTTAACCGCCCTCTTTGCCTGACTATATAACTGGTCGAATTTCTTAACAAGCTCAACGAGCACTCTTGTCTGCAGGCTCACAGCCCCACCAACCCTGTTGAGGTAATCGGGATTCAATATGGCAAGGGCCGAAAGTCCCACAAAAGCATCCAAGGCTTTCTTGACTCTTTTTCGTATAAGCTCGGCAACCGTCTCCGGCACTTCTTTGGGCTTATATGTCGTCGGCTTGGCAAAATTTCTTATTCCATCGGCGCATTTTTCCCAGTTGCCCGCTTCCAGAAATTCCATGCATTGCACGACATGTTTAATATGACTTTCTTCCAGTTTCTCTGCCCATTCTCCGCTGGAACTATTCTTCTCGTAAAGCTTTTTGGCCTGTTGAAGCTGATTGAGGATGCTTTTCAATCTCTCCGCTACTATCTGTTTTTGTTCTTCACCCAGTCCCGAGGTAAATGGGCTGCTGGTCACGCTGAACTGTACCGCTCGCTCATACCAGCTCTCCCGCGAAACTACGCCTTCCAAAAAATCGCTTAAGCTTATTATCCTCGAGAGAAAACCATCGTTTGTCCGAAGGTCTCGCCGCCGGAAAAGCTGTTCCAGCCCCTGCACTAAGTTACCCTGCTGCCACGCCCACTCAATCGTCTTTTCGAGAACTTCCGTCTTCAATAGTCTCGCTTCGTCGCCGTCAATTATCCCGAAAGTGGGGTCAAGGCCGAGCTTGTAAAAGAATTCTGTGATAAGCCGTTTGCAGAATGAATGTATCGTGCTGATATCGGCCGCCTGCAGCAGCATAAGCTGGAGACGAAGATGACGGTCGCCGCTTTCCAGAAACGCATCTTTTAATTGCTCCCCGATTCGCGACCGCATCTGCTCGGCTGCCATCTCTGTGAAAGTCAGCACTAATATATTCCGCACATCGGTTTTGTCAGATACAATATCGACGCACCGTCCCGACAGTACCGCCGTTTTCCCCGTGCCCGCCGATGCGCTTACCAGAACATCGCTGCCTCGCGAGGTAATCGCCCGCTTCTGCTGCTCAGTCCACTTTATCTTTTTCTCAGCCATTACTGCCCTTTATCTTTTCAAGAGCGCCAACTTTGTCTAAGGATTCCAAAAGGTTGTATTCATTTATCTGCCAGTCGAATCGGCAGACCGCCTTGTATTTGCAAAAACTGCACGGCGATTTTTGATTCAGACGGTATGGCTTGACCTCGATTCTGCCCGAGAGAATCTCTTCAGACAACTGGATTATTTTTTTCTCGGTAAATTTAAGAGCTTTTTCAAAATCGTCCGGTCTTAACGCCCCTTGTTTTTCGTAATTGCCGTATGGTTCGCCGTTCTTAGTAACGTAAAAATTATAAAACTTACTATTCTTGGAAGCTCCGGCATCAAGCTGCCGGAAAATTTCTCCGTTAAATATCCCTTTCGCTTTGTAATTGAAACTTTCTGTTTTCTCTGACAATTCATCGATAGTGCTTTTCACCGGACTCACTTCAACTGGCATATATAATGCGCCTAAGGCATTGTGGATACCAAAGTTAGGATTATCAGCGTTTTTGACTGCCAGCATATAAATCGGCAGTTGCATATCCAGCCCGTGGTAAAACTCCGACCAGTTAAAGGATTTCCCCTTCCGTTTATAATCAAAAATAATCGCGGTCTTCTCGTCTGAAACATCAAGCCGGTCGATTTTGCCATTCAAAATTGTTACCCCGCCGCCAGATAATTTAATTTTGTATTCGCCGATGTTAATGACGCTGTTCTTCGCTTCACCGAATGAAACCTCCGACCACTTTGGCCGAAAGCTTCCCGCCCGAACCATTTCTGCAATCGCTCGAACACAATCCTCAAGCACCTCGGCGGCGCAATGAATGATATATGCGTTGTGTGCTGAGTGGCGCAAAAAGTTTGATATAAAAGTATTCTCCCCGGCAAACTTTGCTATTTGTTCCCTCAGAAATCTCAGGAGTTCTTCAGTCGAAATTGTTGCAAAATCTTTTTTCATCGAGTTAAGCCGCTTTAACAAAGCATCCAGAACACAATGATAAAAAATACCCAAATCCAGCGGCTCAAGCTTGAATTCCTCTCTCTCCTCCAATTTCAGTATGTATCTGGCAAAATACTGATACGGGCACGCCGCAAAAGTGCTAAGTTTCGTTGTTGAGTTTTTCAGCTCTGCACTGAAAAGCTTTTCAACTATTCCAGCGTCTAACTGCGCACGATTGTCGTAACTTATCGCCGACAGAACTTCTGTCCCCAGCTCAGCAAGCTCCTCATCCGCAGCAATATCACCCAACAGCCCGCCGAGCTGTTCTCTTTCCTTTGTCTCAGCTCCGAAAACATCCTTGCCCAATCGGCTGCAAAGCAAATCCGCAAGCTCATTTTTGCTGTGTATCTGCTCAACGTTGTTTTTGTATCCTGCGATTGATTCCTCTTCGAGATTTTTAAACAGCGCCTCCAGATTATCTATAAATTGCGAACGGGTTGTGGCGCTCCCATCTTCGTCAGTCGAAGGATACATAACGTACAGAAGTTCTCTTGGCCGCGTAAATGCAATATAAGCCAGATACTGCCGCTCTGCCAGCTTCTGACTGCTCGTTGCCGCCAGTGAGAAATTAGCTTCTTCGGCCGCCCTGCGGTCCTCGTCCGTCAATATCCTCTCGAAACTCACCGGGACCGGGAACTCCTTTTGAGTGGCGCCTATAAGAAAAACTGCTTTCAAATCCGGATGTCGGCTCCGCTCGATAGAGCCGACAAGCACCTGGTCCAAAGCGGGCGGAATAAATGCCAACATCATCTGCGAAAATGCAGAACTGATAATCCCAAAATAATCCTCTGCCGTCTCTTCCTGTCCGCCGAATACCTCGGCAAATTCATCAAATATATCTAAGAGCTTGTCGTAAAACTGCCGGTGTTCATCGACCGCAGCATAATATTTTCGTTCGGTGGCCTCCTCAATCCGCCTCCCGATTTCCTCACGAACGCCTAAACAATCGAGAAAATCAGATATAATCCGCACAAATTCCTCGGCCCTCATCGTCTTTGCCGAATTGCCAACAGAACAAAGTTTGTCCCTAAGTTCGAGCAAAGGCCTGCTGACTTTTAGCCGGATTCGGTTTATGCGTTCTTCGTCGAAATGCTCGTTTTCATCACCCGCAAAGTGCCACTCCTGTGCGCTTATCCAGTCACTCCCCGTAATTCCAAATGCGAGGCAGTAATTTTCCAACAAATCAATCTCGCTTTTCTCTATAGGAATCAAGTCCGTCTTCAGAAAGCTGAATATATCGCTGTGAGGGAAACCATTCAGCACAACTTGCATCGCCGAGCAGAGAAGTCCGATGACCGGGTGCTGATTCAGACTCTTCCGCTTATCGATAAAAAACGGTATCCCGTAATCTTCGAAATCGGCCCTTATATAATGTTCATATCGGTCGATATTCGATGCGATGACCGCAATGTCACGGTATCGACAATCTTTCCCCTTCAGTAATCGCAGTATCTCTCTTGCAACAAATTGAACTTCAGCGCGAACGCTGGGTGCAGATATAATCCGAACGCTACTCCCCGCCGGCATCTTTGACGGCTCAATCTTGAAAACATCACGCTCAATATGAGCAAGCTCTCGGCTGCCGGAAAACCTGACCTCATCTTTCAGGATTATCGGCTTGGCTAACCGCAGCTTATTCTTTTTTATCCT
>CAIYOL010000152.1 GCA_903927855.1 uncultured Planctomycetota bacterium | reverse complement strand
GGGCTATTCCCTGCCTATTACGGCTCAAGCTGCGGCGGCCATACCGAGAACAGCAAAAATGTGTTCGGCGATTCTTTCGAGCCGCTTGGGGGCGTACCGTGTTCGTATTGTGAGAGCGTGGCAAAGGCAGACTTTTTTTTCTGGCCAACGGTCTGGTTTGACAAGACTGTTATTGCAGACAGATTACTAAAGAGGTATCCGAAGTTAGCGGAACTCGGAAAAATTATAGATGTCAATTCTGCCGAGCAGAGCGACTACGGAGGGTATTCCAGATTAACACGGATAGAAATTACCGGCTCAAGCGGCAAAAGAGATTTTTTGCGAGCCGAGGACTTCCGGCTTGCAATAGACCCAAGCGGGCATGAGATAAAAAGCGCAATCTGTCGAATCATTAGCACAGGTGATAAATGGGCATTTGTACAGGGGAGAGGTTTCGGCCATGGAGTTGGAATGTGCCAATGCGGGGCTGAGGGGATGGCGAGACAAGGCAAAACTACAAAACAAATACTTTCATATTATTACCCCGGCTCGGGTATCATAAGAGTTTATTGAAATGAGTAACTTCGAAATTTTTTCTACAGACTGTCGCTCTGCAGCAAGGCGAGGGTTGTTAACCACACCCCATGGCAAGGTCGAGACGCCCGTCTTTATGCCGGTCGGCAGTGCCGGAGCGGTAAAGGGAATAACACCGCAGCAGCTCGAAGAAACCGGTTCTGTACTTGTTTTAGCCAATACGTATCATTTGCTGCTGCGGCCCGGAATTGAGGCGGTCGAAAAGGCCGGCGGACTACACAAACTGATGGGGTGGAACAAACCAATACTGACCGACAGCGGCGGTTATCAAGTCTTTTCGCTAAGCCCGCTGGCTAAAATCGATGATGAGGGGGTTGAGTTTGCCAGTCATATAGATGGAGCGAAAATATATCTAAATGCTGAAATCGCCACCAGGATTCAGAACCGACTCGGCGCTGATATAATAATGTGTTTCGACCAGTGCACGCCGTTTTCCTGCAGTGACCCACAGCTAAAAAAAGCGGTGGAAAGAACCATGCAGTGGGCGAAACGTGCCAAGGAGGCACATAATAACCCTGACCAGCTATTGTTTGGTATTGTCCAGGGCGGGATAGATTTGCCGCTGCGAGAACTCTGTGCCGGCGAACTTGTCGAACTGGACTTTGATGGTTTCGCTATTGGCGGATTGAGCGTGGGTGAGGGACATGAAGATATGATAAGAACAGTCTCTGGTACGACACGAGTTTTGCCGGAGGATAAACCTCGCTATTTAATGGGAGTTGGGACACCGGCAGATATTATTGCCGCTGTGAAAGCCGGCGTCGATATGTTTGATTGTGTCTTGCCAACCAGAAACGGGCGAAACGCCTTTGCCTTTACCGGAGCCGAGAGCGGCCCTTTGCGGCTGAGGAACAGCGCGTATATAAACGACCCCTCGCCAATCGAAGTCGGTTGCGACTGCTACTGCTGCAGGAATTTCAGCAGGGCCGCTTTAAGGCATTTCTTTAATGTTGGGGAAATGCTCGGGCCGATTTTGGTGTCACTGCATAATCTAAGGTTTTATCAGCGACTAATGGCCAGGATAAGACAGGTTCTAAAGGAAAACAAATTTGCCGAGTGGGCGGAGGAACAATTAAGAAAATGATTGATTATTGGTTATGGATAATTTAACATCTTACCAATAATCAGTAATTGGTCGTCAACAATCAATTATGAAGGGAAGGTAGAAATGAACAATGTATGGCTGTTAGCTCAAACGGAAGCTAATGAAGCACTATCGGTTGTTCCCGCAGAGCCGATAACTTCGGAAGACGAAGCAATGACTAAAGTACCATCAGACTCCAATACTGTTGGAGCGAGAACTCGGGAGCAAAATCCGCTCGGAAGCTGGTTGTGGATTTATGTTGCTTTAATGCTCGTAATGGTTTTTGTTTTTTTCAGGGGGCCTCAAAAGCAAAAACAGGAGCGCAAAAAACTGGTCCAATCGCTGCAGAAAAATGACAGGGTCCAGACAATCGGCGGAATTTTTGGTACCGTTGTGGATATCAAAGGCGATGAGATTACATTGAAAGTCGATGAGTCGAATAATACGAAAATAAAAATTGCCTCTTCAGCAATCGGAAAGAATTTGTCACAAGATAAGTCGTGAATGAGTAGATGAGAAGGCACGCATAAACGTATCAGCTATTCTACGAACAGTGAGGAAGCTATGAACAAGAATTTATTGTCGAAATCCATTTTAATTATTGTTCTTGTGGTTGTTGCGGCGTGGACTTTATATCCTCCGGACAAAACCTTAAAACCGGGAATAGACCTTGCGGGCGGAACAAGCCTTATCTATGAAATTGATACCCAGGGGCTTGAGGGGCTGGAAAAGAAAGACTTGGCCCAAAGGATGATAACTGTTCTGCGAAGACGAATAGACCCTGCCAACATCCAAAACCTTGTATGGCGTCCTCAGGGCAGTACCCGTTTTGAGATACAAATGCCGCTGGCTAGTGAAGAAACCCGCCAGAAGCGGCAGAATTTTGAAAAAGCGCGCAGCGAACTGTTGGCTGATAACATAAACCCCACAATAATTTTGCGCTCCCTGCAAAAGCCGGCAGAGCAACGAACCAAAGATTTTGAAGAATTCACCAGGGGTGTTCCTGATAAAATGACGATGCTCAACAAACTGGCGGATGTCTATGACGAACGCAGGGGATTACAGGACAAGAGAAACAAGCTCTTTTCAGAACTCCAAACCCCGGAAAGTATAATTACCGTTGCCGGACTTAAGCTTGATGATATAAAACAACATCTCGGCGACTGGATTAAACTGGATGATCAAAAATTAAAGGAATCGCTGATAAACTACCTCGGCTCTGAGAGTAATCTGGACTTGCTGACCAGATATGTAAAGATGTATAGGGAATGGGCTGAAATTGTCGAGCAATTGACAAATGCTGAAACGGGTATAAATGTCCGATACAAAGAGACAACAAAAGCTCTCGACAAATTAAATCTTACTGAAGACCAGCTAAAATTTTGCATAGAAACGCCTCCTAAATCGTTTAAACGCAGCGCTGCCATCGATGAGCTTAAAGCCGCATTTCCCGACCGTTCAGAAAAAATCGACAAAGCAGTTGCGGCCTTCGACGAATATCGTTCTTTCCAGGGAAGGCTCGACGACCCGAGAGACCTGCAGCGAATGCTGAAAGGCGCCGGAATACTGGAGTTCAGAATACTGCCGACGCGGGGACACGCGGAAGTGGACGCCGACGAGATGGCCGGCTATGTTGAACGGCTTAAGACAAAGGGACCCAAATACGCCTCAGACAATAAAAATATATGGTGTGAAATAGAAAATATCAAGGAATTTAAAAGGAATGATGCCTTCGTTGCCCAATTCGGCGACAAGTTTTATGTTCTGGCAAGCAATAAAAAAGGTGAGATTTTTGTGCATGGCGCCGAAGGTAAAGATTGGACCCTAAAAAGAGCCTACCCAACAACTGACCAAACCGGCCGAAGGGCCATTGGTTTTTCGTTTGATGAAAGAGGCGGAAGATTATTTGGAGATATTACCGGCAGAAATATCGACCGGCCGCTTTGCATCCTGCTCGACGGTGTTGCAATATCCGCTCCAAACATTAACTCCAGAATATTCGCGCACGGCATAATACAAGGCAGCTTCACACAAACAGAAGTTGTTGATATGGTTAACAAACTGAACGCCGGCTCTCTGCCCGCCAGACTGGTGGAACAGCCCATCTCGGTAAAAACGATAGGCCCGTCCATTGGCGCCGACAATCGCGATAAAGGACTCAAGTCGGGCTTCATCGGCCTTGTAGGGGTAATGCTTTGTATGGCAATTTATTACACCCTCGGCGGTGCAATCGCCGATGTGGCGCTGCTTATGAACCTGCTGTTCACACTGGCAATAATGGCATTGCTGCGGGCAACTTTCACAATGCCCGGCATCGCCGGCACTATTCTGACCATTGGAATGAGCGTCGATGCCAACGTTCTTATTTTCGAGAGAATTCGTGAAGAACAGATGCGGGGTGCATCCCTGAGGACCGCCATTAAAAACGGCTATGATAAAGCATTCAGCGCTATTTTCGATTCCAACATTACCACAATCATTACTGCCGCAATTCTTTACTGGGTTGGTTCGGAAGATATAAAGGGATTTGCACTTGTAATGATGCTTGGGCTTCTTTCAAACCTGTTCACAGCCTTAGTCGTAACACGGGTAATCTTCGATTGGCTGCTCGCCAAGCGAATTATAAAAGACCATTTGGTTATGCTGCACCTTATACGCGTGCCGCATATAAACTGGATGGGTATTCGGCCTATATTCTTTACGCTTTCGGCAATACTTACCATTGGGGGTGTGGTTATATTCTTCACAAGGGATGACACGAAAAACAATAAATACGACATTGAATTTACCGGCGGAACGAGTATTCAAATCAATCTAAAGGACAATGCCAACCTCAATAGACAGGAAGTAGAAGACAGGATTCACAAAATCGGAACCGAACGTGGCGATAGTGCTCTTGCAGCGGCAACTGTTTACAGCGTCGGAACATCGGGCAAACAATACGAGATAACTACGACGGAGACAAATAAAACCAAAGCTTCGGTTGCTTTCCCGCGAACCGGTCAGACAGTCGAAGCTATGACCGCGGCAATCACAAAGGCTATGGAGAAGAAAGATGTCAGACTGGATAATGTTGCGATAACCTCTGTCGGCGGGACTTCCACCGAGTTTACCATAACGACAAGCCAGTTGAATACATCTTTAGTGGGAGACATTTTAAGAACGGCTTTTCCTGACGCCAATGTTTCTCAGCCGCAAGTCGATGAAATTGTCAATAATGCAGTACTGACAGCTTTTGCAAATGAACTGGAAATTCAGCAGAATCTTCAGCCGGAGATTATATCGCAGGGAAAAATAACGCAGGAGACAATAGATTCTTACCCCGAACTTGCTGATTTTCTGGGCGGCATTAAAATTGAATGCAAAATAGAAAGAGTTGCCACAGCGGACGAAATAAACCGTAGATTTACAGATTTGCGGTTCAAGCCTGATACGCAAAACCTTAACTGGTATTCCTATAAAATCCTCGGTCCAGATATGGCGACAATAGAGCCGAACCAGCCGGTAAATTCTTTTGTTTATCTCAGCGTCGAACCAGAGGCCGGCTTCCGTGAAGTAACCGGGGATGAATGGGCACAGTTTGTTAAAAACGAGACAACTAAGGTTATGGATGCAGCCGAGCTGGAAACTTCTCTGCCGCGGGTTACACAGATAAACCCGTCGGTCGGCGCAGAGGCAAAGACGCGGGCGCTTGTTGCCATCGTCCTGTCGCTGATTGCGATGCTGATTTACATTTGGGTCCGATTCGGAGATTTACACTTTGGTTTTGGTGCTGTCATAACGCTCTTTCACGATACCTGTGTCAATGTCGGTATGGTTGCCGCCTGCACTTATATTGCTACTACAAAAATCGGCCAGATGCTTCTCATAGGGGACTTCAAAATCGACCTTGTTATGATAGGTGCCTTCCTGACTCTGCTTGGATATTCAATCAACGATACAATCGTCGTTTACGACCGTATTCGTGAGAACCGCCGTAAGGGTACCCTGACGCCTCAGATAATCAACAACAGCATCAACGAAACTCTATCCAGGACCTTGCTGACAGGCACTACTACACTACTGGTATTGTTCGTAATGTACCTCTTTGCAGGCAAAGCGCTGCGAGGCTTCAACTTTGCGATGCTCTTTGGTATTATTGAAGGAACATATTCTTCTATAGCGATTTCAGCGCCTGTATTGCTGTTCCGCATTAAAGCCGCTGATGCAAAAGCAAAGGCCAGAGAAACGTCACTGACTCAACCGCAGCCTGCGAAGTAAAAGCCCCGAAAAAAATGCAGAAAGATTTCAAAACGGGAATGGCTTTGGGCCTGGTGTTGATAACCGTTGTTATAGTCTGGCTTTCTACTCGACCCAGCCTAAGTATCAAAGCAAGAGCGCTGGGCCCTCATTCTGCAGTGCAGTACAAAATGGAAACCCCTCTGAATTCTTACAGCACCGGGCTTCGAAAAGAGGCCGTGATTGATAAAAATCCGACCGAGCAGGCCAAACCTCTGATAGTAGTTGACAAACCGCCGCCCGCTGGTGAGCTAAAGTTGCCCAAAAATTCTGCCGACGAACAGTCTAAAGAGATAAAGACCGAAAGGTTTCACATCATACGTAGCGGCGAAACTCTTTCCGACATTTCTCGCCAATACTACGGCTCTGCGGACAAATGGCAGAAAATTCTTGGTGCCGACCACCTTCCCATAGAAAATCCAGGCAAGCTCAGACCCGGGACAAAATTAATCATTCCGGAATGAACTTGAGACCTGGAAGAAAGTGAAAACCGGCCAAACTACCCCAATGAAAGGTATTTTGCCGCTTTGCTGTCTACCAGCCAGGTAACTTTATTGAGGATAGGCCAAAGAGTATGGATAGGATACTGAACCTCGTCTGGCTCGTGAGTTAAAACCTCTTTCAAAATACTGGCTTTTTCTTCGCCTGAAACCAGCACAGCCAGGTGAGATGCAGCACACAAAACCGGGTGCGTCAGGGTTATCCTGTTAAGTTTCTCATCCAGGACATAAACGACACACGCCAGGTCTTCTTTATCAAAAGGCGCGTAGCTATTGGGAAACAGCGAACCCGTGTGTCCTTCAGCACCCATACCCAGCACAATCAGGTCAAATACGGGGACCTGATTTTTCTGCAGACCAAAAACCTTTCGAATCGTTTCTTCATAGCACTGAGCCGCAGCCTTGAAATCGCTGTATTCCGTCGGTATCCTGTGCACGTTTTCTTTGGGGATGGCAATTTTAGCCAAAAAAGTATCGGCAGCCAGCTTGTAATTGCTCCATTGTGAATCTGGCGGAACATACCGCTCGTCAACCCAGAATAACTGTATTCTGTCCCAGGGCAGAGCTTTTGCTTTTGGTGCTTCGCTGAGTAGTTCAAAAAAATGCTTGGGTGTGTGCCCCCCGGATATTGCGACGTAAAAAGCGCCTTTTGCTTTTATTGCTTTTTCCGCATCGCCGACGAAAAGTGCAACAGTTCTCTGTGCAAGCCCCTCAGGGTCGGAAACAACTTCAACATTTGGCTTATAGCGTGCAGTGGTTTCCATATTTATAATTTATATGTGCCGAATCTAAGTTGCAACTATTATCTTATTTTAAGGGTGATTTGGCCAGAGAATTCTTTGAAAACAAGAAGATTTTTTGCGCTATTTGTTAACTCGCACTCCCAAAATCACTTATGGACGAGAAGGCCACATTCAAGCTGTTAGGGTTCTGTACTTTTGGGGGAGTCGCTTCCTCCGCCCAATACCGCGTAAAGCCTCACTTGATTGGCGATTCTCGTCAGGCGGAGTGAGACAAGCCTCAGCTGCGCCACATAGAGAGATCGCTGCGCATCAATTACAACCAGGTAATTGTCAATCCCCTTCATATAACGCGCATTGGAGAGGCGATAAGTTTCTGTTGTAGCATTGACTAAAGATTGTTGCGCCGACAACTGTTCATCTATCGTACCCTGCACTGCAAGGGCGTCAGCCACTTCCTTAAAGGCGTTCTGAATTGCCTTTTCGTATTGGGTTAGGGCGATTTGCCTCTGCGCTTTCGTGATCTTGAGCGCCGACCATGTACGCGCGTCAAAAATAGGCATCACGACCTGCGGCGAATAGATCCATGTACCCGAGCCGGATTGGAAGAGTCCGGAGAGTTCGTCGCTGGCGGTGCCGACGGCGGCTGTCAGGGAAATACTCGGGAAAAATGCCGCCCGGGCTGCGCCGATGTCTGCGTGGGCCGCCCTTAAAAGGCTTTCAGCCTGGAGAACATCCGGTCGTCGCAGGAGCACCTCGGAGGAGACGCCGGGAGAAACATCTTTGGGTTGACTAACCGAACTTAAGGTAGCCGGTAATAACTCGCTCGGTACCGTAGAGCCAACCAAAAGGTTCAATGCGGTTTCATCCTGAGCTACCAGTTGAGTGAAGAGGAGTGCATCCACACGTGCCGCATCTACTCTTGTTTGGGCCTGACGCAAGTCCAATTCAGGCACGAGCCCTGTTTCATAACGCCGTCGGATTAAATCGTAGGCGGCCTGCTGGGTATCCAGAGTGGATTGTGTCAGGTTGAGATTTTCCCGGTCTGCGGCAAGGGTCAGATAGGCATTGGCAACTTCTGATACAAGCAAAATCTGCGCGCTGCGGTGTGCCTGCTCGGAGGCAAGGTACTCCTCCAGGGCCCTTTCTTTCAGGTTGCGGATGCGTCCAAAGAAGTCAATCTCCCAGGCAATGATGCCCAGATTGACACTGTATTGTTCCACCGTCATTGATTTCCCTGTGCCCGAAAGATCGGCGGCCACTCGTTCTTTACTCCCGCTGCCGGTTGCATTGACCACGGGCAACAGTTCGGTTCGTCGAATGCCATACAGCTCCCTGGCCCGTTCCACGTTCAACGCGGCAAGCCGCAGATCGCGGTTATTCGTCAAGGCCATCTCAATGACTTGTTTAAGGTTCTTGTCGGTGAAGAATTCCTGCCACGCAAGCTCCGAAGCTGTCGGAGCTACAGCCGCAGCTTGGATTTCTTTATATGCTGCACCAGTCGGCCAACCGGCAGGAACGGGAGCTTCAGGCCTTGTGTATTTCGGGGCCAGCGAGCATCCGCTAGGCAGGGAAGTTAGAATTAGACCAAAAATTAATAATGTCTTTCGCATCTTAACGCTCCTCCTGTGAACCGACTGAATCTGAATCACCGGCCTTAATTGGCTGCTGCTGTTTTCTCCGGAAGAAGCGGGACACGAGGACAAAGAACAACGGGATAAAAAGAAGGTCGATAAATGTTGCGGAGAGCATTCCGCCGCAAACAGCGGTTCCAATGGCATTCTGGGCTCCCGCCCCTGCGCCGGTGGATATGGCCAGCGGCAGGACTCCGAAGAAAAAGGCCAGTGAGGTCATCATTACCGGTCGGAATCGGGTTCTCACTGCTCCAAGGGTTGCCTCGACAAGTTCTTCTCCATAATTCATACGATGTTGCGCAAACTGGATAATAAGTATGGCGTTCTTTGTGGACAGTCCCAGAGTAGTGAGGAATCCGATTTGAAAGTAAACATCGTTCGGCATACCGCGCAGCCAGGTTGCCAGCGTCGCACCGAATACGCCAAGCGGAAGCATCAGCATATTGACGCATGGAATGGTCCAGCTCTCGTATAGAGCCGCCACGCATAGGAAGATGATGAGAATGGAAAAGGCATACAGCGGGGCTGTCTGAGCGCCGGCCTGTCGTTCCTGGTAGGAAAGCCCGGTCCAGTCAAAACCAATTCCCTGTGGCAAATTCCTGACAAACCCTTCCATTGCCTGCATTGCCTCACCGGAACTTCGCCCCGGCGCAGGCTCACCCACAATATTTATAGACGGGAAGCCGTTGAATCGCTCTAATTTCGGAGAACCGCTGGTCCAGTGACCAGACGCAAAAGAAGAAAAGGGAACCATCTTACCGTTGGTATTTCGCACATAAAGTTTTTCCAGGTCTTTGGGCAGCATGCGATAGGGGGTATCGGCCTGGACATACACCCTCTTAACACGGCCGCCTTGAATAAAGTCGTTGACATATGCGCTGCCGAAAGCCGCTGAAATGGTGTTATGTATGGCGGTAATGGGTACCCCCAAAGCACCGGCCTTCTCCCAATCCACGTCAACCCGATACTCAGGCACATCTTCCAAACCGTTAGGTCTGACCCTCGTCAACACAGGGTTCTGTGCAGCCATGCCGAGGAGTTGGTTGCGAACTGTCATAAGATTAGCGTGGCCCAACCCGCCGCGGTCCAGCAGTTGAAAGTCAAACCCCTTGGACATGCCCAGTTCGATAACCGCCGGCGGCGGAAAGGCGAACACCATCGCGTTGCGAATCTGGGAAAAGGCTCCCATCGCTCTTCCTGCCAAAGCAGCGACCTTCAAGTCCGGACGGTTGCGGAGTTTCCAGTCCTTGAGCTTGATAAATGCCATACCTGCGTTTTGTCCCCGTCCCGAAAAATTGACGCCGGAAACTGTCATACAGGATCCCACTGTGTCTTTCTCGTTGTTCAAAAAGTAGTCTTTCACTCCCTCCATTATCTTTTTGGTTTGCTCCATTGTCGAATTCGCTGGGAGCAGGACCTGCGCCATCAGAATTCCCTGGTCTTCATCCGGAAGATAGGCCGTGGGCATCCGTTTAAGGATGAATCCCATCGCTGCCACAATCAGAACGAAAACCATCAGGTAGCGGATTTTCTGTGCGAAAGATTCGCCAACCAGTTTTACATAAAGGTCTCTGACTCGGAAAAAAATGCGGTCAAACCATTTGAAGAACGGCCGCAAGAACCATATACCTCCCTCTGCCGGCTCATGACCCTTTGGCACCGGCTTTAGAAGTGAGGCGCACAGAACTGGTGTCAGGACTAAGGCCACTACCACCGACAGAAGCATAGAGGAAATAATAGTCACGGAAAACTGGCGGTAGATAACGCCGGTAGAACCGCTGAAAAACGCCATTGGGCCGAACACCGCCGAGAGCACCAGTCCGATGCCGATTAATGCGGGGGTAATCTGCTCCATAGACTTGCGCGTGGCCTCCAGTGGTGTAAGTCCTTCTTCGCCCATAATTCGTTCCACATTCTCCACTACCACGATGGCGTCGTCCACCAGCAGGCCGATGGCCAGCACCATGGCGAACATAGTCAGCATATTAATGGAAAACCCGAAAAACCCGAGCGCCGCGAATGTCCCCAGCAGCACCACCGGCACCGCGATTGTCGGGATTAAAGTCGCCCGCATATTTCCCATAAACAAATACATCACCAGAAAAACCAGCAGAATTGCCTCGAAAAGGGTCTTGACCACCTCTTCAATAGCTACTTTGACAAAGGGAGTGGTATCATAGGGATAAACGACCTTCATGCCTGTGGGGAAAAAATGGCTCATTTCTTCCATCTTGGCTCTGATGTTGTTTGCCGTTTCCATGGCATTGGCGCCTGCCGCCTGCCTGACGGCCAGCACGGCGGAGGGTTTGTCGTTGTAAAATGCTTCGACATCGTAGAATTCAGCTCCGAGTTCTGCTCGCCCCACATCTTTGACCCGCACAATGGATCCATCCGGGTTGGTGTGGAGAGGAATCGCTGCGAACTCCTCTGGTGTCTTGAGCAGGCTCTGGACAATGATGCTCGCATTTAGACGCTGGCCTTCTACCGCTGGCACCCCGCCGAATTGCCCTGCGGACACTTCCACGTTGTAGGCCCGCAACGCCGTAATTACATCTTGAACTGTCATCTGGTAATTGGTCAGCTTGTCGGGGTTCAGCCAGATTCGCATGGCATACTGGCTGCCGAATATCTCTACTTCACCGACCCCCGGCACTCGCGAAAGTACCTTCTCAAGACTGGATGTGGCATAGTCCTGCAAATCGTGCCCGTCCATACTATTGTCCTCTGAGACCAGGCCTATGAGCAGCAGATAGTTTCTGGTGGATTTGCTTACTCTTATGCCTTGACGCTGCACTACCTCCGGCAGGCTCGCCATAGCGAGTTGCAGTTTGTTTTGCACCTGTGCCCAGGCAAGGTCCGGGTCGGTGCCTGGGGCAAATGTCAGCTCAACGCGGGAGGCACCAGCCGAATCGCTCGTGGCGGATAGATACAGCATCTTATCGAAGCCGGTCATCTTTTGCTCGATTATCTGTGTTACGCTGTTTTCAACCGTTTCTGCAGAAGCGCCCGGATAAAAGGCAGTGATGGCGATAGATGGCGGTGCTATAGGGGGATACTGTGATATGGGCAGCCTGTAGATTGCTAGGCCGCCCAGCACCATAATAATAATAGCGATGACCCATGCGAAAACCGGACGCTTCAGAAAGAATCTCGATAACATTATACGCCCCCCTTGGTTTGGTTTTTCGTTCCAGGATTTGCAGCGTCTTTGTGGTTGGTATCGAAAGGCACGACCTTTACGGTGGTGCCGGGCCGCACTTTTTGTATCCCTTCGACTATCACACGGTCGCCTGATGTCAGACCTGATGAGACGAGCCATTGGTCGCCGATGGCACGGTCGAGGGTAAGCATCCGCGGTTGGACCTTCTCATTGGCATCCACTATCAGCGCGACAGGATTACCTTTCATATCACGTGATACTGCCTGTTGAGGAATAAGGATAGTTTGTTCTTGGACGCCTTCCTGCACCACTGTCCGGACGAACATACCCGGCAGAAGAACTCCTTCTGGATTTGGAAAGACAATTCGCAGGGTAACTGACCCTGTCGTTGGGTCCACCGTGACGTCACGAAACTGAAGCGTCCCCTCCAGCGGATACGTTGTGCCGTCTTCCAGGAAGAGTTTGACCTTCTTTTGGTTCATTCCGTCTTGATTGAGGTGGCCTTTCTCTATGCGTCGATCCAATCGCAGTAGTTCTGTGGTGGATTGGGGCACATCCACGTAAATGGGGTCCAGTTGTTGAATGGTCGATAGTGCCAAAGGCTGATATGCCGTCACCAGAGCGCCGTCCGTCACGTTGGATTTGCCGATGCGCCCGGAGATAGGTGCGGTGACATGGGTGTATC
>CAIYOL010000151.1 GCA_903927855.1 uncultured Planctomycetota bacterium | reverse complement strand
GATTGATTATCGATTATTGATTATTGATAAACGATTATTTGACTTAGCCGGAGGGCATTGGGTTTCCTTTCAAAAAAAGACTCTCCCCCCGTTACTTCGCTTTTGCGAAGTAAAACGACGGGGGCTACGGGAATACGTCCCTTCGTAATTGGACGAACTAACACTTTTGATGCGAAAATTGCTATCGTCTCTCGTTGCTCGGTTCTCGTAACTCGATGTGGCTAAAGGAATAAAAAAAATTTACGGAATTTGCGGATTTGTCAAAAGGTACCATCGTTTTTGATTGAAAAAATTCTGTAAGCCACGGATGGACACAGATTTACACGGTTTTTTGGTATTGACAGAGGTTGAAAAATGGATAAAACTTGGATAAACTACAGCGATAGTATGCAGATAAAAAGTATCTGAGCAGTAAGCAGTACAAGCGAATTAGGTTAGAGGAGTAATCCAATGAAAAAGATAATTTTTATATTACTGACAATCGGAATATTCTTTCTACCTACTTGTTATGCTACTAAAGAACCAAATCGTTTACAAAACGGAGACAGCAACGAAAGCGGGATATATGTTGAGTTTTTTAAACAGGGAGAGTCAAAACCCGATTTTAACAATATCTCCGGGGATGTGGGTGTTGTGATCAGAAATATTCCCTCAGATGCTAATAAAGTATTTGTATATGTCGATGAAGTGCAGATTGGTAACTGGATAAGAGACGATATTTTGGAGCGTGAATGCTTCGGTTTTTATAGTGACAGGTTTTCAAACGGCAAGCACAAGGTTAATTTAGTCAGTATAAATTCTATCGGTGAGATAACAAGCCATCCTCCAATAGATGCTTATTTCAAAAACTTGCTTTATAACGTCCGTTATGATGAAAACTTTCATCCCACTCGATATTATCATTACAGCGGCTTTTACGATGGAGATAAACCTTTGGAAGTGAAACTCACTAACTATAATGGTGATAATGTGTTTTGGTCAAATACGTACAGCGGAAATTACATAGACATCAATATACCCGGCTCAGTTTTTGAAACAGAACAATTATGTGAACTTAAAATAACTGATGGCTCTCGTTCTGTAGTTAAAACCTTGGGGAAAGAGTTCAGGAAGGAAGATGTGGGATTGAATGATGAGAATGAGATTAGACTAAAAAACAATGATGTAACGACTAGAAAAGAGATGGATGCTCAAAGAAAAACAGAGGAAGCAAATCAAGCTAAATAAGAGTTTCGAGTTGATTGTTTGCTGTTGTTTCCGGAAGCCGACCGCCGAAGGCGAGGAACAGTTGAACAGTGGAGCAGTTGAGCAGGAGAAAAAATATCCGATTTATTTTCTTGGGAGCCAGAGTTTCATAGTGTCGGGGCCGCGGTTCGACCAGGTGTAATATGGAATAGCGGTAAGTATCAGCATACCTTTAACATTATTAGCCGGAACGAGACCAGTAATTATATTGACGCCATTGAGCAAATCGTTTCGTTTTTCCACCCTCAACATTGCATTGTCAGGCAGAATGAAGTTATCTAATTTATTGCCGTTATCTATGCCTTCGAGGCAATACACGATAGGGCCATATTCAAGAGCAGCTTTATCGCGGTCATCCTTAACTTGCTCGTTGGCGATTACATGGCGGATAGTCATAGGCAGCTTTATAGTAACCGCGTCCCCTGCTTTCCATTTTCGGGTAATTGCCGCGTAGCTGAGATGTGTGTCATATTTGATTTCTTGGCCGTTTACCATAATAACAATTTTACTACTTTCGGTATCGGTATAAGAATACAAATTGCCGGGGAGAGGCTGATTTATCGCCCAGCCGGGAATGCGGAATTTCAGAGTGAAACGCTGTGGGGTGACAGGAGTAATTATTATATTAACATCTCCCTGCCAGGGGTAGAGGGTCTCCTGCTCGATAGTTACCGGCTTATTATTAACAGTTAATTTTGCGGAACTGGCTACATAAAGGTTGACGTACAATTCGTCTTTTTGCTGGGCGTAAATTAAGCCAGACAGAGAAGGGATAAAGCGAACCAGATTTGTCGGGCAACAGGAGCAGTCGAACCAATTCTGGCGGGTCTTTGCACCCTGATTAAATTCAAATTTGCCATCGGCTTCAAGCGGGTTGACGTAAAAGAAGCTTTTGCCATCGAGGGAAATACCGGCAATCAAACCATTGTAGAGGGAGCGTTCAATGACGTCATAGTATTTAGCGTCGCCGGTCAACATAAACAGGCGATTATTCCAATAGACATTGCCGATTGAGGCACAGGTTTCGCAATAAGCGGTCAGGTTGGGCAATTCGTAATCGGTGCCTAACGATTCCTGCTCGTGTTTAGCGCCGATGCCGCCTGTGATGTACATCTTACATTCAGTGAGATTGGACCAGATGCTATTGACCGCATTTAAGTATGCCTGGTCGCCATAAATAGCCGCAATATCTGTCATACCGGCGTACATATAGACCGCGCGGACGGCGTGGCCTGTGATTTCGGTCTGCTGTGTAACAGGTATATGGTCCTGGCTATAAGCGCCGTAAAGTGAATGCGTGTTCGGGTCGCCCCGGAGGTCGAGAAAGTATTTGGCGAGCTGCAGATATTTAACATTGCCGGTAATACGGTAAAGCTTAATGAGACCGGTTTCGACAATCTGATGGCCCGGAGGTATTGAGAGTTTGCCTGGGCCGAAACTGGCGACGAGCAGGTCGGCGTTTTTGGTCGCGATATCCAGAAGGTTGCGTTTGCCGGTAGCCGCAAAATGGGCGGCAGCGGCTTCGAACAGGTGACCGCTATTATATAGTTCGTGACTGCTTGCTTCGCGAGTCCAGCGAGGGCCTGTTTTCTGTACCCAGGGGGCAGGCGGATTGTTGGGGTCGATGGTGAACCAAGTCGTAATGTAGCCGTCAGGCTCCTGGCCGGTGCGGATAATGTCTATGACCGAATCGAGGTAGGCGTCGAGCTGCTTGTCGGGGCATGTTATCAATGAGAGAGACGCGCCTTCGATGATTTTATATACATCTGAGTCGTCGAAAGGCATTTTTCCGAGGACTTTGCCCTGCTTTTTGCCGCCGGCGATGAGGAAGTTGTCCAGACGGCCTTCGGTGCGGCATTTCTCAAAGGCAAAGGGAATGGTCGTATTTTGGACGGTCTTGATTTTGGGCAGCCAAAAGTCGTCGGTGAGCCGGACTTTATTGATGTCGACCATCGAAATGGGGTAATCTTTATATGTTTGCTGGAGGCCGAAAGCCGGGGCGGGGATTAAAAGTAAAAGAAGAACCAAACAGGTAACGGAGGACTTCATAGAACTATTGTCCTTTTCTTGCAGCGCGTCGGCGGTCTTGTTCTTTCAGAAAGCGCTTTCGGATTCGGATGGAATTGGGGCAAATTTCAACAAGCTCATCGGATTGGATATACTCCATCGCCAGTTCGAGACTCATTTTTCGAGCCGGGCGGATTTGAGCGGCTTCATCTTTGCTGGACGAACGCATATTGCTCATCTGCTTGAGCCTTACCGGATTTACAGGTATGTCGTTATCCTTGCAGTGTTCGCCTACAACCTGGCCTGCGTAAATCTCTTCGCCTGGCTCGACGAAAAAGAAGCCGCGGTCGTATAAGGCATCGAGAGCATAAGCCGTTACCCGGCCGGGGGTGGTCGCAATCATAACACCAGCCTTGCGCTGGGGAATCGAGCCTCGCATCGGCTCGTATCTTTCGAACGAATGGTGCATAATGGCTTTGCCCTGTGTGGCGTTCATCATCCTTGCGTGCAGGCCGAACAGGCCGCGAGACGGCAGGAGAAATTCCATATGAATAAAATCGCTCGTACCGCTCTTGGCGTCTATTTTAACTACTTCGCACCGCCGCTCGCCCACAAGAGACATTATGGAGCTCTGGCAATCGATGGGGCAATCGACCGCAAGCAATTCTATCGGCTCGTGGTGAACGCCGTCGATAACTTTGACGATTACTTCCGGTTTGCCGACACAAATCTCGTAACCTTCCCGCCGCATATTCTCCAGCAGGATACCGAGATGCATAAGGCCCCTGCCGGAAACAATAAACTCTTCCGGCGTCAGGCCGGGCGCGACCCTCAGCGCGACATTATGCTGAAGCTCCTTTTCGAGCCGTTCGCCAATTTGCCTGCTGGTAACGTATTTGCCGTCCCTGCCAGCGAAAGGACCATCGTTAACGCGGAAGGTCATCGACATTGTCGGCTCATCGACAGCGATAACGGCGAGCCGAGAAGGATTGTCGGCACAAGCAATAGTGTTACCGATATCAACGGGGTCAAGGCCTGATACGGCACATATATCGCCGGCTAAAACGGTTGGAACCTGCTTTCGGCCGAGGCCATCAAACAGATGAACCTGCAGGACCTTCTGCTGGGTATGCACATTATCGGCGTCAATTACAGTAACGTTCTGCCCCTCGCTTATTTGCCCCGCGAAGACCCTTCCTACGGCGATTTTTCCCACGTAATCCGAATATTCGAGACTTGTTACGAGCATCTGCAGCGGGGCATCTGGGAGGGCCTTCGGCGCAGGAATATTTTTTATAATGGTCTTGAATACAAGCTGCATATTATTGGTTTTTTTGGCGGGGTCAGTTGTCGCCCAACCTTCTCTTGCGGAAGCGAAAACGACAGGGAAGTCGAGGGCCTTATCGTCGGCGCCAAGCTGAACGAGCAAATCGAACACCTCGTTGACGACATCGTGGGGACGGCTGTTTTCGCGGTCAATCTTATTGACTACGACTATGGGCCTTAGTTTATTCTCGAGGGCCTTGCTTAAGACAAATCTTGTCTGCGGCATAGGGCCTTCGAAGGCATCGACCAGAAGGAGGACGCCGTCGGCCATTTTCAGGACGCGTTCGACCTCGCCGCCGAAATCGGCGTGGCCGGGCGTGTCGATTATGTTGATTTTGTATTCGTTGCCTTTGCTGGTAGTGTAGTAAATAGCGCAGTTTTTGCTGAGGATTGTTATGCCACGCTCCCGCTCGATGGGGTTGGAGTCCATAATCAAGTCGTGCTTGCTGCCGGCCAGCTTATCAAGGTCCTCGGTCCGGAAGGTGCCGGACTGATAGAGAAGCTGGTCGACCAGCGTCGTTTTGCCGTGGTCAACGTGGGCGATTATCGCCACATTACGAATATAGTCTGAATACATAAAAAATTCTCAAAAAGGATTCCTGGCAAATGAACAATCAAGATTTGTCTTAATCCCAGTTACGAAAGAGGGTTATTTTACATTTTTTTTTGTGAGCGTCAATCTTTTTTTTAAAAAACCGGATTTTTCAATCCACATTTACCCTTTCTGCTGCGCCTTTACAGATATTTAATGGATGATATACAGCAGAAATTAGAACTGATTGATAAACAGCTCAGGGGGGGCGTCGCAGAATCTCACAAGCAAATCATAAGCACAGCCCCCCTGCTATTTGCTGCGGTGGGTTTGATTGCGGGGATTTTAATACAAGATGAATTTGGTTTGCCGGTTTGGTTTTGGCCGGCGGCCGTTGGGGTTTGCGCGACGGCGACGATTGTTTCGTATGTCGTATGCCGCGGCCGAGAAGAGAAACTGCCATACATATTGGCATATACGGCTTTGGTTTGCTTTGTTTGTCTTGGCGCGATTCGGCTGAGAAGCTGCGAGCAGCCGGCGAGCAACGATATCAGTAAATTTATCACTAGTGAGCGGAAGTTGGTGACAATTCGCGGGCAGATTATTACCGAGCCATACGTCAATAAAAACGAGGGCTGGGCATTTGCAAAGTTTACGCACAACGACCCAACCAGCAGTTTTTACCTGAAGCTCGGTGAAGTCGAAACTGATGACGGGTGGGCAAAGCTGAGCGGCACAGTGCGGGTACAGGTTAATGAGCCGGTGCTGGGTTTGAAAGCCGGTGATTATATTCAGGCGTATTGCTGGTTAGACAGGTTCGAGAAGGCAACTAACCCGGGCCAGTTCGACGTTGCCAGGTATCTTGCGAGAAAAAATGTTTTTGTCGCGGCGTCAATCGAATCACGGGAGGCCATTGAAGTAATTCAAAGCGGTTCTACAGATTTTTTTGCGAAAATAAAAGGAAAGGCAAAAAAGATTGCTGTGCAATCATTATTAGGCAGCCCGTATCCGCAGGATGAAAGCGAACGCCTGCTGCAGGCACTTGTTCTGGGTTACAGGGCAGAGATGGACATCGCTACTTTCGAGGCGTTTCGCAGGACGGGGCTTTTGCACTTTGTGTGTCTATCGGGGATGAACTTCGGTATTTTTGTCGGAATGATATGGTGGCTGTGTAAAACGGCAGGACTATCCAGAAAGATTCAAGCGGCTGTTTGCATGATTGCGGCGGCGATGTTTGTGCTGGTAATTCCGTCGAACCCGCCGGCATTTCGAGCGGCAATAATCTGCCTTGTTTTTTGTTTATCGCTTTTCTTTCGTCGTCAGAGCAATCCATTCAATTCGCTGGCACTGGCGGCGGTCATTTTACT
>CAIYOL010000150.1 GCA_903927855.1 uncultured Planctomycetota bacterium | reverse complement strand
GCCGGGAGACGTTTTTGAAATGCCTCTCGAAAAATTGATGGAGGTTGAGGTTGTATCGACTGCCACCCTGACAGAGACCAAGCAGCGTCTTGTCCCTGCTGCCGTAACAACCATCACTGCTGAACAGATTCGCAGCTCCGGCGCACGAAGTATGTATGAACTGCTCGACATCTACGTGCCCAACCTGCAATGGTCGAGACATCACTGGGAGAACGACCAGTTGGGGCTGCGCGGGATTATCAGCGACCGCAACGATAAATTCCTCCTGCTTGTCAACGGACGTAATATGAACGACCGTACCCACGCCGGCGTAGTAACCGAGCTGGATCAGATGCTGCTCGGCGAAATTCATCACATTGACGTCGTGCGAGGCCCCGGCTCCGCTCTGTATGGTCCTGGCGCTGTATCGATGGTCATTAACATTATCACCTACAACTCCGATACCTTCCAGGGAACGGAAGTCACCAGCCGTTTGGGTGCCATTGAGGAATTCTATGCAACCGAATTGAAGCACGGCCGAAAATTCGACTCCAACGACGGCGGCATCTTCGTTTACAGCGGTATCGGAAAGTATATCGGTGCAAGCAAGTACGATGCTCCCCAAGTTTACCCGTTTACTTTTCCCTCAACAGGAGGCACTGCTCCTGCCGGCTCAGTACCGGGTGATGGTATTAAGGCGGGCGAACCTTTTACGGATACTTTACAAGGCCGTGACGGTGCGGACCCCCTGGGGGTGCCGCCAATGAAACTGCACGTGCAGATAAAGAAAGATAACTGGGATATCTGGGCACGCCTTGAACGCGGCGGAAAACAGTTTGGAATAGCACCTGAATCTCTGGCTCGTCAACCCTATGGAAACGGCGACACCATTTGGTGGAATAGATGGGCGTATTTACCAAATCACGAGCATTATCGAAGGCCGAATTTCTATACTTACTGGCAGAACACGGTATATATTGGGTATAAACAGGAGGTGACTGAACATCTCGACATCGATTACGCAGCCAGTTATCAATCGACTTCTAACGTTCAGGAAAGAGAATCCAGATATGGCCAAAACTATCGTGAAGATAACTACTACGGCAAGATACTTTTCAAATGGCAGCCCACCGAACAGCACAAGGTTGCCGTCGGCTTCGAGTACTTATTAAACGACCTCGGTCGGAAGCCCTGGACTGGTCTCGGCTACAACGTGCCTAAATATGGCGGCAGTACCGGTGGGGCCAAAACCCCGTTTAGGAACCCCAACGTACAGTTATGGGGTTGGAATGCTTATATGCCGACATGGAACACCGAGATGTATTCGTATTTCGGCGAATGGCAGTGGAATATCAACGACCAGTGGACGACCTTCATCGGCGGCCGGATGGACCGCCATACATTTACCGACACGATGTTCTCGCCCCGTGCTGCTGTGGTCTTCACACCGAACAAGAAAGACACATTTAAGGCGATGTGGTCGCGGTCGCAAAGGGCCAACTTTGAGGAGTTTATGAAGAAAGAGGACCAGCTCCACGGTGGTAAAAGCGCCCCTGAAAAACTCGACAGCATCGAATTCCGCTACGAAAGGCAGCAGAGCGAGCATCTCGACCTCGCCGCGTCGGCATACGTCCATTATAACTTGCAATCTTTAGGATGGAGCGAGACTGACCAATCATACACCATCGCCGGTACTCAAAGAACATACGGTCTCGAGCTTGAGGCCTCTTACCACACCGATAAGACACGTTTGACCCTCTCACATGGAATTACAAAACTTTATAACCTCTACCTTCAGCCGTTCGCAAGGACGTCTCTCCCCACCGCGCCGGCTCAATCTATCTCCGCCTACCCATACGGCTACGGCGAAGACCTGACCAACTGGTCCAATCACAACACCAAGTTAGTATTTCAGCGCAAGCTCGATGATAAGTGGACATTCGACGCATCGATGCGCATCTACTGGGGATTCCCGGGAATGAAGGATTTTGACAACTACTATCCCTACGGTGGCGCCGGTAATGTTGGTCCTCCCGCCACCCAAGCTAGGGGTGATAAGCGACTTATCGAAGACGGCTGGGAGAGAGCGTACCGCGGCAGTTATTTCCTGGATCTCGGCCTGCAGTACAAGCCGAGAAAAAATCTCGAAATCGGTATTACCGGCTACAACCTGCTTGGCATTTTCAACAAGGATTTCAACAAACGTAACTACGTAGAGACAAAGGGCATGGGAGATTTCCGCGATGCTGCTCCGGCTGTCGGCGTCTCACTGACCTATACATTCTAAATATAACGCCAAGTACATAAATATGACAGGATAAGAAAACTTGAGAATCAGAGTTTATAACTTAATAGTCTTAGCTTTAGTCTTATTTGCGACAGTGCTTGCAGCAGAGACTCCGACCGACTCCGAAGCCAGCCGTGAATACCAGATTAAAGCGGCATTCCTGTATAACTTCATCAAGTTTGTGGATTGGCCCAGTGAAACATCCGACAGCAGCAAGCCAATAATTATAGGCATCATTGGCAAGGACCCCTTTGGCGGCGCATTTGAGCCTATGAAGGACAAGCCAGCTAAAGAAAGGAAGGTTATTGTAAAATGGTTCAAGGGTCTCGATGAACTGGAAAAATCGTCTCAGATGGATAAATCTGGTAAGCACCCCCAAATCGATGATATCAGGGAATGTAACTTGCTATTTATTTGTAGTTCGGAGAAGGAAAAGCTTAAGGAAACCATGGATTTGCTTAAAGACCGCAGCGTCCTGACAGTTGCAGATATGCACGGGTTCCTTGAAGCCGGCGGTATTGTCAATTTCGTTATAGAAGAAAACAAAGTCGGTTTTGAAATCAATGTCGCTGCCGCCAAGCAGGCCAAACTCGAGATAAGGTCTAATCTCCTGCGGCTAGCTAAAAGAATAGTTGGTGAAGACGTTGCCAAAAAGCCATAGAGGCAGAATCATTTTGGAAGGCAGGGAAAACTAAATTATGCCTGTTTTACGAAGTATGACAATAAAAGATAAGCTGATATTTATTATCATGCTCGCTTGTATTACCGGCTTGATGTTGGCAGGCACCGCCTTTATCCTTTGGGAGCGAGGCACGTCTCGCGATAATCTGGTGAGAGTTTTATCTACTCGAGCGGCAATATTAGCGGAAAACTGTAAATCATCTTTGGCATTCCAGGATGCCAAGGATGCTGAGAATATACTGAAGGCCCTTCATGTGGACCCTTCTTTGATGTCCGGCACTATTTACAATGATAAAAACGAGCATTTTGCAGCGTATTATCGTGACAGCAGTGTAATTAAAGTAACCCCAACCGAGTTTAAGAAAGCAATAGTTTCTTTCAATAACGGTTCTCTGGTAGTTTCATCCCCTATTGTTCTTGACAACGCAATAATAGGCACAATTTGTCTGCAGTCGGATTTGGATTTTCTACACGAATCGCTGAAACATGGCATCCAGATAATGGCTATCGTTACATTTCTTTCTTTGCTGGCGGTATTTTTTGTGTCGTCCTGGCTCCAAACGGTTATTTCCAAACCGATTTTGAGTCTGGCCAAGGTCGCAAAAAACGTCTCGGAAAAGAAGGATTATTCAGCCCGAGCTCTAAAGCACGGTAGTGACGAGGTAGGCTTGCTTATCGATTCATTCAACGAAATGTTGGAGCAAATTCAGCATCGTGATTTGGAATTAGTCAACGCCAAGGAGATGCTTGAAGAAAGGGTCGAGGAGCGCACCTCTGAGCTTACAAGCGCCAATGAACAATTAACCAAGGAAATCGACGTCCGCAAAAAAACAGAAGGACAGTTGCGCAGGGCAGAAGAAAACTACAGAACGCAATTTGAAGGAGCTATGGATGCTATATTCGTGGCCGATGCAGAAACAGGCATATTAACTGACTGTAACCCCGCTGCAACAAGATTAGTCGGACGGGAAAAATCAGAACTTATTGGCCAGCACCAGCGGATTCTCCATCCCCCGAAAAGTATGCAGGGAGAATACAGCAAATCTTTCAAGGATCATCTCACAGAACAAAGCGGCCAAACCTTGGAAGACGAGATCGTTACCAAAACCGGCAAGATAAAAGATGTCGCAATAAAGGCTAGTCTCATCGAGGTTCGGGGCAAAAGATTCATGCAGGGCATATTCCGCGATATAACCGAAAACAAAAAGGCCGAGGATATCAAGAACCAGCTTCTCGAACAGTTGGCCAGTGCCAACCAGGAGTTGAAAGATTTCGCCTATGTGGTATCGCACGATTTGAAGGCGCCCCTGCGAGGAATTAAGACCATTGCAGATTGGATATTAACCGATTATGCAGATAAGCTCAATGACGACGGCAAAGAGCAATTAAGTTTACTCGCAAACAGAGTAGACCGAATGCATAACCTGATTGATGGTATCCTGCAGTATTCCAGAATCGGACGCATTGAAGAAGAAAAGGTTCAGATTAATCTCAATACGCTTGTTCCGGAGATTGTCGACATGCTCGCTCCGCCGGAGAACATCTCCATCACAATTGAAAAAGAACTGCCCTCTATTGAGTGCGAACAGACCCGCATTATGCAGGTATTCCAGAACCTGCTGAGCAACGCCATCAAATATATGGATAAACCGAAGGGTCAAATAAAAGTCGGCTGTGTTGAAGAAAACGGCTTCTGGAAATTTAATGTCACCGATAATGG
>CAIYOL010000149.1 GCA_903927855.1 uncultured Planctomycetota bacterium | reverse complement strand
GGCCGGGCCGACTGTGATTGGTCGGGGCCGTTTCCTTCATCGATACCAGTCGGTGTGTACTGGGTGGGCTGGATAATCGATGCTGATAACAACGTATTAGAAAGCAACGAGAACAATAATACCGCTTATAAACAGGGTTATCAGCTTACTGTGGTACAGACTCATACCCTAACGGTGGCCTCTTCAAATCCTGACAGCGGCGTAAGTATTACGGTCAGTCCGGACGACAAAAACGGTCATGGCAGCGGTACGACCGAGTTTGCGCGGACGTATGACAACGGTATTGTCGTAACGCTTACTGCATCATCTACCGCCGGAAGCAACGTTTTCAGGAAGTGGCAGCGTGACTACGCGGACTATTCCACAAATCCGACAGCTACTGTTACAATGGACGCAAACCACACGATGACGGCAGTATATGCAACACTCGCTCCTCCCCAGGCACAAGATGGCGGCGTGACTACTACCGTAAATGCACCGGTCGCAATTGCTTTGCAAGCTACTGATGACGGGTACCCTAACCCGCCAGCGGCATTAACTTATACCATAGCGTCTCTGCCAAGTCACGGATGCCTCAACGACCCGAGCGCAGGACCAATCACCGAACCCGGCGTGCCGCTGGTCGGTTACGGCAATCAGGTCAATTATGTGCCCGATACCGGCTACGCAGGGCAGGACAATTTCACATTCGCAGCCGATGACGGCGGCACTGCACCCGAAGGCGGAGGTTCGAACGAAGCGACGGTTTGGATTAATGTAACGGATTGTATATTCTTCGACGATTTCCAATCTACAACCCTGGACGGCAACAATTGGCCCGAAACGTATGGGACGCCTGTGGTAGATGATACCGGCGGCGACGAGCCCAGTCCGCCATATTCGCTTCACCTGGAAGCCGTCGACAGCGTGGCCAGCAAGATGGTTGATTTATATGGATGTCATTCAGCACGGCTGCAGTATTGGTGGAAGCGCGTTAATACGGAGCCAAGCGACGTCTTTTTTGTAGATTATTGGGACGGGAACGAGTGGCAGTCACTGGGTGTGCTCTCCGGTGGCGTTGACACCGGTTGGGAGCTGAATTCCGTGGAACTGCCCGGCGCTGCATTGCACCCGGAGTTTCGTTTACGTTTTTGGGCGGACAGCGATTCCACCGACGACGAATGGTATATCGACGGTGTGTGTATTCAGTGCGAATCCTGCGTAGAGCCCCCTGTTCTTCATCCAGAACCGAATACGACAGGTGGTCAGAGCAATACGATTTACTGGGACGCGGTGGACGGCGCCTATGAGTATTATGCGGAGTGTGCGAGGGATTCAAACTTTAGTGATGTCTGCGCTAACAGCGGATGGATTACTGACACAAATTACGAATTCTCAGGCTTGGCTCTGGATCAAACGTATTGGTATCATGTAAAAACGCGTGTGCCATTTTTATCGAAGACATGGCTGCAAACCAGCCAGACGGATTTTGCGGCCGATACACTAACACATACAATAGCCACAAGCGATGGGAATGTGGTCTTGAGCAGCGACATAGGGGTTTCTATAGTGGATACGGTAGGCGGAATTACATCTCATATTGCAAATTATAGCTACCTTAACTGCTTCTACGTGACAAGCGGAACGGTCCTGAATCAGATTGAGGTTTATCTTGGTATTTCAACACCCAGGTCGATTGAGTTTGTGGTGTACGAAGGCGGTGCGTCATTTTATGACCAGTATAACCGGATTTTCTCATCGACTGTAGCCAATTCGGGCACCGGCACAAAATTCTACAGTTCCAGCCCCGCTTATATTCCCATTCAAGCGGGCAAACACTACATGATTGGGGCGATATGCAGTGGTACTGTAACGAGTTACTATAAGTCAGGCTTCGCTTCATCCAGCTTCGGCAACCAAGTCGGTTACGGATATTATAATGGTTTTCCATCGCCGAGCGTCCTAACCAATACCAGCAGCGGAGCTTTCGCGTTTTATCATAGATATACAAGCGGCGTTGCCCTCAATTATGAGGGCGATATTGTTTCCGCAGCGATTAATTTGCCTACAGGCGGCAATTGGCAGACAGTTAACTTCAGCGCAACAACACAAGTCGACACTGACCTGACTGTTGATATCCTGCCCGCGGCAGGCTCGACGCCGATTGCGGGCTATGAAGGCGTCCCCAGCGGCACTGACTTGAGTGCAATCGGCGGGACAACTATCCGGCTGCGTGCGAATTTGTTCACCACCGATGCGAATAAAACACCTGTTCTTCATGATTTGTCGGTAAGCTACGACGACCCTGCTTTGGCCTGCGAAAGTGACTGGTCCAATTCCATCCAGGGTGGTCCACTCGGTCCGATTACCGTTGATTTGAACAATGACGGGATACCGAATTTTTACGATTTCAGCTATTTTGCGAGGTTCTGGCGAAATAAAACGTGTTTGTCGCCGAGCTGGTGTGGGGGCAGCGACTTTGACCGCAACGGCGTTGTCGATGTTAACGACTTGCGGATATTTGCCGAGTTCTGGTTGTGGCCGGTGGACGAGTAGGTATTGACGGCGATGTGGACTTCGTTGATTACGCCGTCTTTGCCAGCCAGTGGATGGAGCGAGATTGCGCCGAGCAGAACTGGTGCGTGCGGAATGATATTTATTTTACTTCGACGACGGAGTTGAGTCCGCCGAATGGATTCAATTCGGTTGCTTCGTTGTAGGGGTCCTGCTGCCACTGGCCATCGACGACGAGGCGGTAGCGATATTTTCCTGTTGGCAGTTTTATTTTGGTCTGCCATACGCCTGAACTGCCCACTTTTTGCAGAGGGCTTTTTGCCGGCTGCCAATTATTAAAATCACCGGCAATCTGCACGCTATTAGCGCGGGGATAAAGCGTTACGAATATTACAGCATCATTTATCTGGCTGACACCGTAATAGTCAGAAAGCTTGGCGTTGGTGTCTGCCTGTTTCGGTTTTTCGGCCCGCGGAGCCTGTGGTATGGCTTTTATGGCCGGCTTTGCGGACTGCAGCAATTCATCAGCAGTGGCGCTAATCGTCTCGAGCCGGTCGGCCAAGGAGCTGACGACTTCAGTACGTTGTTGTCCTGCCTTTTTGTCAAGAGTCGCTACCGCGGGCAAAGCGATAATGTTTGGCTTTGCCGAGGCAACGGATTCGACCACCTCAATTAGTTCGACAAGCTCACCGTGGTCCGCTTGGGGACGCCTATCGGCGGACGAGTTAATAATTTCCTCGGCCAGTGCGCGAAAATCCTTTTGGCCCTTGCTGGCGGAGTCGTATTCGCAGATGGGCTGGCCGAAGCTGGAGGCCTCCTTGATTTTGGTGTTGAAGTTGACGATGGTTTTGAACATTTTGTCGGCGAAGTGTGCGCGTAATTCGGCGAGAATTTCTCTGGCCATCTTTGTCCTTAAGTCGTACATGCTGGCTAGGACCCTGACATTTATCTGCTGACTGCATCGTTTGCAAAGAATACCGAGGGTCTCAAGCTGCTTACTGAGGCCGTGCAGTGCAAAATATCCGGTTTCGACAGGGACAATAGCATCAGTGGCCGCCCTCAGCGCGTTGAAGGTCAATAAGCCTACGGCCGGCGGACAATCGATTATTACGTAGTCATATTCATTCTTCGTTTCGCACAGGACATTTTTCAGGCAGGATTCACGCTCGACGATTCCGACCATTTGCTGCTCGAAGGCCGACAGGTCTATGCTGGCCGGCGCCAACTCCAGCTTGTCGCTAATCTGCCAGAGTATTTCTGCCAGCTTTATGGGTTCGTTTCTGCTTGTGCTTATAAGACAATCGTAGATGCTTTGTTCAATCTGGTCATCCGGCACAGCGAGGCCGACGGCGCAATGCGACTGTGGATCCATATCGACCAGTAACGTTCTGTGGCCGAGCTCGGCAAGGGCACTTGCGAGATTTATCGATACCGTTGTCTTGCCACAACCACCTTTTTGATTAACAACCGCTATAGTCCTCATAGAATATCTCCCTGCATAGAATCCATTCCCTTCAGGGAAGGACTTGTCACAGATACAGTCCGAAACCTTCGGTTTCAGCACTGAAAAGCGGCTAAATGCCCATTAAGTTATTCGGCAAAGAGACGCGAAAAACTTTATCTTTTTTATTGGACGTGCCTATAAGAATGTCGAAACAAGTATAAATAAAGGGTATTTTTCCGTCAAAGTGTTTGTTTTAAGGTGGAGCGAGAACTTCTAAGCTTCTTCTTTTTGCAGGAGCTCGATGATTTCGGCCTTTGAGGGCAAAGCCTCAATCGAGCCGAATTTCGTGCAGGTCAGCGCCCCCGCCGCTGAGGCAAATTTAACCGCTTTTCTTAAATCATCCCCTACGGCGCAACAGGCGGCCAGCGCTCCTGCAAAGGCATCGCCTCTGCCGGTCTGGTCGACAAGCTCGACTTCAAAGGCTGGGATGTGGTCGGCGCCGTTTCTGTCAACAACCATACAGCCGCGCCTGCCCATCGTTATGACGACAGAATCGGCGCCGCGGGCGACCAAATCAGAGCCAATGAGCTTGGCTGCGTGAATGTTGCCGTCGGCTTGGTCGGTGATATCAGCGGCTTCGTAAAGATTCGGCGTCAGGATATCGGCTGAAAAATAGTCGATAGGTAAATCGCTGCTCCGCTGGTCGGGCTGCTCCATCGGCCTTGCAGGGTTGAGGATGACCTTAACGCCATGCACCTTAGCACATCGGATGGCTGCTGCGACAGCATCCTGCGGCAACTGGCCGTGGATCAAACAGACATTAGCCTCTGAGATAATCTGTTCGGCATCGTTAATATCCTGCGGCTGCATGGCAGTGTTGGCACCTGCGTACATAAGGCTGGCATTTTCGCCTTCGGCGTCAACCAGGGTTACAACGACACCTGTATTCTTGGCTTCGGCGGTATGAATAAAGTCTGTGTTAACATTGAATTCAGCCAGCCCCTCCCTGACCATTCGAGCGAATGGGTCGCCGCCGACAGTGCTTATAAGATGTACCTGGCAACCACATAGAGCAGCTTCGGCTGCCTGATTCGGCCCCGGACCGGCGGCAGTGTACGATAGTTTTGAGCCGGCAACGCTTTGTCCGGGAGAAGGAACCTGATCGCACCTTATCGCTATATCAACGTAAGTGCCGCCCACCACAACTACCTTAGGAATCCT
>CAIYOL010000148.1 GCA_903927855.1 uncultured Planctomycetota bacterium | reverse complement strand
CGAACAGTATGCTACAGCCAATACCTGGCTTGGGCAGTTGAACGGTGACACTGCGTATTTCGCACAGGGTTTGGTCGCAACCACTACACTTGATGGTCAAGACTTCATAGTACAGGTTCCTGAGCCGGCGACGATTTGTCTGCTTGGCTTGGGTGCGTTGGGTCTGTTGAGGAAACGCAGAGCATAAAAAGCGTGAAAAGACAACTTGTGTTTTAAATTAAAGGGCTGTGTTCAAACGACACAGCCCTTTTTTATTATCTCATTTTCACAGAACCACCATCACAACTTGCGGTCCTTTCTGTGGCGAAAAATAAATGGGTGTAAATCGGAGGGGGTAGTGATAAAATCAGATGCCCGTTTTTAGGTCAAAAATAGGGGTTTTGAAGAATCGGTCCGAAAAAACCAAAGAATTTGCAATTTTTCCGACTTTTACCTTGACGACATAAATTGAGGGGTGGTAGAATACTAAATACGTTAGGTTAGGTAGGTCTGTTTTCTGGACTTACAAAAGAGAGAAGGGTGAGAGTGATGAGAAGAGAGAGCATCGGTTTTGCACTGGTACTCAGAATGAGTATCCCTCTTGTATCTCCATCAACATCGCCCCTGACATTTTGAAAGCTACATTGTTTGTTTTTTTGAGGAGAAGAGTATGAGAAAATTAGTAATTTGTCTGTTGATTTCTCTGATGGGGGTTTGTGTCTCAACATCATTAGGAACAACGGTATACACCGACGAGGCCAGTTTCACAGCACAGCTCCAGCCGGGATACAACCTGGAGAACTTCAACGAACTCCAGCAATGGCAAAACCTTGGTTCAGACTTGGACTTTGGTTCCGGCAGTTATGCCTGGCATGCGCATACCCTTTATGATGTTATGTGGTGTCTGCAGGAAGGCACTATAACCGCAGGCCGATCAGACGATCATATCCATATGACGTTCGGCTCTGCTGTAACGGCAGTAGGCGGCAATTTCACTGCCATAGACGACGTTCTCATGACTGCTCCCAACGACATAGTATTGACACTGGAAGACGCGACCACCGTGACGACAAGCAGCTGGGCTTTCGTTGGATTTGTCTCGCCGGGTGTGTCAATTGTGTCTTTGGATGTGTATTGTCCCGATGGGGCACTTTACGGTGCGCTTATGCCGACGATTGACAATATTTACACCGGCAGCGCCGCTCCTGAGCCGGCAACGATGTGTCTGCTTGGACTTGGTGCGTTGAGTCTGCTGAGAAAACGCAGAGCATAAAAAGCTCGAAAAGACAACTTGTGTTACAAATCAAAGGGCTGTGTTCAAACAACACAGCCCTTTTTCTATTCAGGATTTAGCAAATGTTTAAATCGAGAGACTTATAAAACGCTGGACTATTCCTCAGGCCAAATGCCTTCGAAGACCTCGACCGCCGGTCCGGTCATATAGACGCAGTTATCTTCCTGGCACCAGTTCAATTCAAGGTCGCCGCCGGGCAGATGTGCGACGCATATTCGCTCCACTCGCCCGGTAAGCACCGCTGCCACACAGCACGCGCAAGCGCCCGTACCGCAGGCCAGGGTTATTCCACTGCCCCGCTCCCACGTCCGCATAGTAAATTCTGTGGAGCGGTCAATCTGAACGAAATGCACATTGGTGCGGTGGGGGAAAATAGTGTGCTTTTCGATAGCGGGGCCGAATTTTTCAAGCTCGATCAAACTAATGTCATCGCGGAAAAATACAGCGTGCGGATTTCCCATCGATACGCACGTCATTACAAATGCGCGGTTTAGAAATTGCATCGGCTGCTCAATCACTTCTTTGACAGGCAGGTTGACGGGTATGTCCCTGGCTGCTAATTTGGGCTGGCCCATATTGACGCACACCTTTTGGACCTTGTCGTTGTCATCGATTGTAAGCCCGACGGTTTTAATGCCGCTGCCGGTTTCTATATTCAATGAGGCAGGGCAGGGGGGCTGGTCGGGCACAGCAAGCGGCTCTCCCGCTTTGGCTAATTTGTGTTCGTAGGTATATTTGGCTACGCATCGAATACCATTTCCGCACATTTCGGCTTCGGAGCCATCCGCATTAAAGATGCGCATCTGCACGTCGGCCTTCTGCGACGGGCATATCAGAATCAGGCCGTCCGAACCGATGCCGAAGTGCCGGTCGCTGACAACTTGAGCTAACTTTGCCGGGTCGGCAATTTTTTCCTCGAAGCAATTCACGTAAACATAGTCATTGCCCGACCCCTGCATCTTTGTAAAACGCATACTTTTCTCCTTGCAGAACTACTTTAGTATAGGTGTAAATGAGAGTAAAATCAAGGCTTGCGGGGTATATCAATGATAAATAACGCTCTACTCTACTGCAAATTCCTTTTTGCGGGTGTTCATTTGGGCTTTTAGGCGTGCAACAATGGAGGAATGCATCTGTGAAACGCGGGATTCGGATAAATCCAGCGTTGCGCCGATTTCCTTCATTGTCAT
>CAIYOL010000147.1 GCA_903927855.1 uncultured Planctomycetota bacterium | reverse complement strand
TGCAGCGGGTCAGGCTGTATAAGCCGACGATGGTTGTATTTTTCATACAGTCTTTCAAGTACATTCTTGATTTGTGCTTTTGAATCTTTCAACGATATTATTGCTATTCGTCTAAATGATAAAACTCGGCATTTTCGAGCCACGTTTGGGGCTTTAACACGAAATCCATTATGTTCTCAAGGAGAAAAAAGTGTTTTCTCTCCTCGTCGGCCAATTTAAGAAAAATCTCTTTCTGGGCTTCTGCGACCTCATTGACTTTTTCGAGGTAAAAATCCCGGCTTTGTTTCTCAATCTTAAGGGCTTTTTTATAAAGCTCGACTTCGCTGATATTGAAATTAAAGCTTTTAGCGGATTCCCGAATTTGCTCGAAAATGTCTTTGGCATCCGACAAGACGGTCGTCTCAGCTAAATCAGGAGCAGCATCTTTTTTCATATCTGAAACGATTTCGTAGTGTCTTGCCTCTTCATCCGCTAACATATTAAATACTGTCTCAAGACCTTTATTGTTTGATTTGGCAGCCAGCTGCCGATAGTAATCCTCGCTGTATTTTTCTTTCTCCATAGCAAAATCGAAAATGTTCATATTCCTGTCCTTTGACGGTAATGTCAGTTAAATTTCTGCGAGTTTTCGCCACTTTCGGCTGTCAGATTCAATAAGTTTATCCGCCTGAGGAAAGCTCTCGCTGCCGGCCGGATATTCGTATGGGGCAGAATCGTCATTTTCCCAACTCTCCAGCACTGGCATTAACAATTGCCAGGCAATTTCTACGCTGTCGTACCTGCTGAAAAGCGTCTGGTCACCGACCATACAGTCAAGAAGCAGTCTCTGATAGGCCTCGGGCATATCAACGAGAAAGACACTTTTGTAATTAAAATTCATATTGAGGGTGCTCATACAAATCTTCGAGCCGGGCCGCTTCGCCTGAAATTGGAGCGAAAGTCCTTCTTCGGGCTGTATCTGCAGGACGAGAATATTTGCAGGCATATCATCCAGGCCGACGGAGGCAAACATCGAATGAGGAACCTGTTTGAAAGTAATGGCAATCTCGGTGTCTTTGTGAGCAAGTCTTTTGCCGGCCCGCAGATAGAAAGGAACATCTTTCCATCGCCAGTTATCGATAAAAAGTTTTGCAGCTACGAAAGTTTCGGTTTTAGATTGCGGGTTTATGTCCGGTTCGTCTCGATATCCGGCGACCTGTTTGCCGTCTACGGCCCCCGGGCCATACTGGCCTCGCACAATAAAGCTGTCAAGCTTATCTAAGTTAAAGGGACGAATCGAACGTAAAAGTTTGACTTTTTCATCACGTATAGGGTCCGCCTCGAATAATGCCAGCGGCTCCATCGCAACCAAAGCGAGAATTTGGAGCATATGATTTTGAAATATGTCCCTAATGGCACCAGCCTTGTCATAATAGCCGCCGCGATGCTCAATACCTATCGATTCAGCCATAGTAATTTGAATGTGGTCAATGTAATTGCGATTCCATACTGGTTCAAAAATAGTGTTTGCGAAACGAAACATCAAAATGTTTTGAACGGTTTCTTTGCCCAGATAATGGTCGATGCGATATATCTGTGACTCATCAAAACACCTGCTGACTCCATCATTCAGTTCGGTCGAACTTTGCAAATCTCTTCCGAAAGGTTTTTCAATAACCAACCTGGCCCGCTGCCTCGAATCGGACTCTGCGGCACAGGACAAGGTTGAGCGGCCAAGATGTTCTACTATCTGGGTGTATAAAAGCGGCGGAACAGCGAGGTAAAAAATATGACAGCCGTCTATCTTGTGTTTCTTGTCCAATAGGACGAGCTTGGCCTTGATACTTTCATAAAACGCGGCATCATCGTAATCGCCTTCGATATAGTAGAGTTTTTCTGCAAAAGCGATCAAATCCTTCGCTGATGCGCCACTGTGACTTTCCTGTATCGCTTGTTTCGCAGTTTCCCGGAAATCATCATCTGTGAGTTTTGTTCGCCCACAGCCTAGGAGGTAAAATTTTTCATCAAGCAACTCCTGAGCGAAGATATTGAAAATACTCGGGATCAGCTTTCTGTGTGCGAGGTCCCCGGAGGCGCCGAAGACAACCATAGCATTCGGCGGGGCCGGCGTTTCGGCACAAATAATGTCCTGCTGGTCTAAAGACGGCTGAATTTTCTTCATAGCAACTGCCTCTTACCACCCGCATAAAAATCCGCAATCTTCCAATAGTTGCGGTTTAATCC
>CAIYOL010000146.1 GCA_903927855.1 uncultured Planctomycetota bacterium | reverse complement strand
TTTGCGAAAAATCACCCTGAAAAGGCCTTTATCACCACACCACTATAGGAATGCTTTCGCCGCCCACAAACAAAATCCCCCATCTAATTATCCCCATTTTTTGGCTTACTTTACGTCTACAGGTTGACTAAGACGCTTAGTCCATCGCCGCACCTGCTCAGCCCACATCGGCCTTTTTTTCGCTGTCTTTATATCAACAAGCGCCGCTAACACTGCATTAGGCTCAGATACGGCGTTTGGTTCTGTGAGATACTTGTCTATCGAGAGCACTATAGCATTGTCAGGTCCCAAGTCTTTTTCCAATAAACAGTTCTCCACCAATTGGGCCGCTGTCTCCACTTTCGGCCATCTCAAGTACACATCCAATAGCTGGGCCAAAATTGCTTCTTTTTCCTCGGGACTTTCGGCAGCTTCACGCAGCAGACCTAAATACTTCGCTGCATCTTCAAACCTGCCGCTTTTGCTGTAAAGTCTCGCCAGTTGCCCCCTGATATTTTTGAGCATTTCTCCATTTTTGTCGCCGCCGGCCTTGCGCTCCGCCATCTCGAAGAAAGAAATCTTCTGCTCATCCGAGAGTTTGGTTTCCATATCCTGCGAACTAAGTCGCTCCACCCATTTATCCAGCACTTCAGTATCGACGGTCTTGAATATAGTCAGCATCGCCTGCCATGCTTGCTCACTCTCGGCTGAACCGAGCTTTTCCGCCAGCCACGTCAAATCTTCACCGCTTCCCACTTCCCCGGCAAGTTCTATCACCCGCTGTCTTATTTTTGCGCTGCTGTCATTGGCAAAGCCACCTTTCAATTTGCCGAGCGCTTTTGTTTTATCTATATTTATCAGCCCCTCCGCTGAGGCCTCACGCGCCAAATCCGCTTTATCACTGAGGGCTTCTGCAAACAAGGGCTCGAATGTCTTCGAAGCTTCGGCTTTGTGGACGCTGCGAGGACCGCACAACAATGCCATTGCGTTAAGAAGCTCTCCTCGAAGAACACCGTCAGCTTTATCTTTTTGCTGCTTATATCTTTCCGCAAGCAAACCAAAATACCTCTCTGTCTCGCCCGAACTTAACCCGTCCTGCTCAAGCAGCTTTTTTATAACCTCCGCACCTTTTTGCGCCTTTTTCGGGTTCTCATCAAGAAGAAACTTTGTCGCCCATTCCAGCGTCTTTTTTCTTATCTCCTCTGGAATCTTAACATCTGAACCGGGTAAAAAGGCGTAGTAACACGCTCCGCCGAGCGCAACAAACAGCTCCGTTTTAACATCGTCGTCCTCTTCAACTTCGAGTTGTTGCAATAGACGCTGGGATGAATTCAACTGTCCCATCAAAGACAACAACCCTGCTGTTTTCAGCCGAACATCCCTGCTCTGGTCCGAAACCAAATTGACCAAAACAGGCCCCAGTTCGGCTGGCAATTCTGATTTCGTTCCCACACGCCATTGAGAAACCTTTTCCAGTGCCCACAATCTTACTATCTCTTTGGAATCACCCAAACACTCAGCCAGAAACTGACCTTTGGCCGTATTATCACTCAACCCGTCATATATCTTACCCAACGCCGATAAATACATATCCTGCCACAAGTCAAGTTCGGTCTCCAGCTTGCGCATCTGCGTTTCCTGCCGAACCAGCCAATCCCGCAGGAAGTCGTTTATGCCTTTGCGCTTGAGCTCATCTATAATCTGCTCTCGCGTTTCAATGTCCTCGCCAACAGGTATGCCTAACGAATGTAGCGTATTCTCCGCCTCGGTCGCCACCTGTTTTTCAGGATCATCAAGCAGTCTGATAATCTTAAATATCGCCCTCATATCCGGCTGAAGTTTCAACGCATATATTGCATTCAATCTCGCCTTGACCGGTAGCGTCCCGTCCGATGCCATCTTTTCAAGCGGCACAGATATCTGCTCATACCTGAAAAGCAAGGTCGCCTCAGCGGCCAATTTGGCCTCGCTAAAATCCTTCGTGGTTAAAATATCAATCAGCGGCCCAACAAAGTCCTCCCCTGCCTTTATGGATTCCGACGTCCCACGGGCCTGACCCAATGCCTTACAGACAGCTATCCGTGCAGCGCTATTTTCCTCCTGCTCCAGTGTCGAAAGCAGAATTTCTCGGGCCTGCGGGTCTTCGCTAAACAGCATTACTGTCGCCGCATCGATGCGTATCTGTTCGTTTGTGCCCTGCAGCAAGGCATCTTTATTGATTTTCAGTTGCCTGCTAAGCTCGGTCTTGGCTGCCGTTTTAACTTTATCGGATGGTCGCCTTGTTTTCTCCTGTTCGACGCCCCCCTGCTGACAGCCTGCCGCCAATAGTAATAGCAATACTACCAGATACAATTTCTTTGCGACCATTGTGATAACCCAGGGCAAATTCCCGCTTTTTAACCTGTCCATCCTAAATAATCCCCGCCTTCTGCTCACATAGATTACCTATCGACTATTTTCCTCATTGGGACATAAATTTTACAAAAAATTTTCCCGCCCATTCCAAAATTTAAAACTGTTTTAAACAACGACCATCTTAAGGCCTTGGATGGAACTTCCTGTGAATCTCACGCAGCCTGTCCTGGTCGACGTGCGTATATATCTGGGTCGTGGCTATGTCCACATGTCCGAGCATTTCCTGAACGCTTCGTAAATCCGCCCCCCCCGCCAGCAAATGCGTCGCAAAACAATGCCTTAATGTATGAACGGTCATATTCTTCGGCATACCTGCACGAATAGCGTATTTCTTGGTTAACCGCCAGATTTCAATACGACCCATAGGCCTGCCTGTTCGCGAAAGAAGCAAAAAATCACCGCTGAAAGGCTTGGCCAACTTGGGACGCAGCTCCCTCAGGTACTCAACTGTTGCCGCTATGGCCGCCTTGCCGACCGGTATCACCCGCTCCCTGCTGCCTTTGCCTATGCAACGAAGGTAACCGACGTCAACATTCAAATCGCCCGTCTTCAGGCCTGCTAACTCGCTGGCTCGCACCCCTGTCGCATAAAGCAATTCAAGCATCGCCCTGTCGCGGAGGAAAAATGGCTCCTTCGTACTAACAGCGTTAATAATGTCGATAACCTGTTTTTTGCTGCAAATAACCGGAAGCCTCTGCCATAGCTTCGGCCCTTCGAGGATTGCGCTAAAATCGTCTTCGACAAGGCCGGTAAGTCTGCCGAACCGAAGAAACATTCTCACAGCGACAAGACTGCGCTTAATTGAGCTTTCACTTTTTTGCTCGTCTTTCGTAAGGATTCGCAGATAGTTTTGGATAAGGGTCGGCTTTATCTGGTTCAGCCGGCTAATCTTGTTGGATTTGCAATACTCCAAAAAACCTGTCAGGTCGCGACCGTATGCCAAAATGCTGTTGCCCGCCAGACCCGCCTCAACTGTCAGATAATCCAGAAAATCTTTCGCCTGCGATCCTAACGGTAAAGAGTGTAACTTCTCACCAATAGTTTGTAACTGCACTGAGGCCATTTTGTCCACCCTTGGCGGATGCTCCCTGCAATAAAATGCTGACTGCTAACATAAATATCGGCCTTAAAACAAGTTAATCTTTAGCTGTAAAGCCCAGTCGGCCAATATCGTAACTGCTTTGAAAAAACATTTCTTCTTGAGCTAAATGCTCCTTCTATATATAATCACCCGAAATTTAGGAAAACCCAAAATGAATAATAGAAAACCCAAAATTAAATTATGTTCTTACGCTCTTATCGCCTGTGTACTTATTGTAGCCGGCTGCGCCAAACCATACAAGGCTGAAACAGTCGAGCCAATCTGCCCCGCTGGCATCGACAAACAGCAGGCTATGCAGATTGCCGAAGATGTCCTCGGCAAATTGCACTTTTCCATCGCCAAATCAGATGCCAATCTCGGCGTTATAAAAACCAGGCCCTTGGCCGGAGCACAATTCTTCGAATTCTGGCGCAAAGATAATGTCGGGGCTTTCAACTTCGACGAAGCAAACCTGCACAGCATTCGAAGAATCGCAGAATTAAATATAAACCAGCAGGATACGCATCTGTGCATCAGCTGCAATGTAAATACTCAAAGGCTGCGCCTGCCCGAACAAGAACTCCACAGCCGCTCACGGCTTTACGAGATCTTTTCGCAAAGCAGCTCATCAAAACAAAAGTTAATACTGAACCCCGAGCAGAAACAAGGTATGGCCTGGGTCGATTTGGGAAGCGACACTAAGCTGGCAACAGTGATTTTGAAGCGGATTGAAAATAAAATCGCCAAAACACAAAAGGGAAAATCGCTGTGAGAATATTGGTTTGCGGCGGAGCAGGTTTCATCGGCAGTAATATGACGGCAATGCTCGCCGCCGAAGAGCACAACCCCGTCGTTTACGACAACCTCAGCAAAGGCCACAAGGCCGCCGTCGCAGGATGCGAATTCGTCAAGGGCGACTTGGCCGATTACAAATTACTCGTCAAAACTCTTAAAAAATACAAAATCGACGCTGTTTTCCACTTCGCCGGATTGATTGAAGTCGGCGAATCGGTACAGGCCCCGCTTAAATACTATCACAATAATGTCTCCTGCACTCAAACTCTATTGAGCGCAATGGAAGTTGCCGGCGTGGAAAAATTTATTTTCAGCAGCAGCGCCGCAGTATATGGCATGCCTCAACAGGTGCCGATTACTGAAGATGCGCCGACCGCGACAATCAATC
>CAIYOL010000145.1 GCA_903927855.1 uncultured Planctomycetota bacterium | reverse complement strand
ATGTAATGAACCAGATTCGTGACATCGTATTTCAGGTGCTCCAAATCACTTAGATTTCCATCAAAAGCCGTGATAGGTGTGTATGCATAGGCATCTATGTCCATATTTAGTTCTCTAACCTTTCGGTCGAAAGGATAAGTGGAACTGAGCCCCCAACCAAAGGGCTTTCTTAATTCATTCAGGTCGCCCCAAACCCGGACACGAGAGAAGGAATTCCAGTTCTCATAGATGGGGCGATTTTCAAATTGACCTTTCACCCATATCAACCGTAGTAAAGGAAACTGCTTATACGTAAAAACCGTATTAATGGCTGCAAAGGACCCCAGTAAGAAGCTGGATATGATAGCGATCAGCATGAGCTTCTTATTGCCTGCGCCGGTAGCGAACGAAACTGAACCAATGCCAGCAAGAAGTGCCACTACAATCACTGCTGTCGGACCATCGACAATTCTAAGAACATATACCAGGAGTATACATCCGATGGCTGCACCCGCAAGGTCAGCGGCATATAATTTGCTTATTTGTCGGGGAAATCTGGTCAACGCTAAGCAGACGCATACGCCACTGAATACGAAAGGGATTGAGATCACCGCATATGTCAATGCGATAGAATAGAGACCCACGATCGATCTGTCCGTGGCAAATGGAATACTGAGGTGAGTTACAAAGCATATAACAACGAATACTGCGAATAATAAAGAACTAACAGCACAATGATACTTTGCTCGGTCTTGAGTAAAATAGTTGGGAAATAAATACACTAATATTGCCCCTGCAGTCATCCCAAACATGGCTACAGATATGGCCATAAAGGCGAAGTGATACCGCATACTGACGCTGAAAATGCGTGTCAGAAGGATTTCGAACATCAAAGTGGCGAGTACCACCATAAATAGACCCATGTATGTCGGTTTCTTCGCTATGATTTCTGCATTCATAAGCCTTCCTCCGGCAACTATGGTTGAAAAAAAAGGTTTCCAATTGCGCCTAACTGTACGTCTTCAAAAGGTTGTGGACAGAGTTTTGTTTAAGTTAAGAGATGGATCTGGTATGAGTAATATACTCCTGTTTGTTGGTACAATCAAAAGCTATAATAATTTGGTACATAAAAAGGCTACTATAATCAAACCTGCCTTTAGGCAGGTGGGGATTTTCAATCTTCTTTTCAAAAACGCTCGCCGTATTTTAATGTAAAAAACGCATTTTTTCGAGGCAAAAGCAGTGCAGGCTTCTGTGGCTAATGGCAAATAAATCATTTTTTTGACAGAATGTCCCTTTTGCATTATTTTGCTATAGGTTGTACATTCTCTCATGAAGACCATTAAAAAAAGGAGTTTTTATGCTTTTTTCCAAACTCTTTCTCCGCTGTCCGAAAACCGGGCGTATTCGCGGGCTTAATCCGAAAGCCTGGCCCAAATGGACGTTGCTGCTTTCCGGAATTGCAGCAACGGTATGGTACCTGGTCCGCGTCGTGCCCAAACCGTCGCGCGCCGCATATCCCTGTCAGCGGGCGGCATTCCCGATTATGACCGGTTTCCTGGTATATGTCGGCTCGCTTGCCGGATCAGTATTTGCTTATCGTAAAGCTCGCACATTATTTAAAAACAAAAAGCTGTTATATGGCATGCTGTTTTTACTCGTGAGTGCTGTTTCTTTGTTTGTTTTTATCTTGAATGACGCTCAACCTGTTTCGGCGGCAAATCCTGTCGGCACTGCACAAGGGATCTTCCCCGGCCGGGTTGCGTGGGTGCACAATCCGAATGCCGCGATGTGGAGAGGCACTGGCAATTATTGGGCGTCCAACGTCAATCCCCAGGCAGAATATGACAAGGCGTTTACTGCAGGCATCGAATGCTTATCCGGCGGCACCGATGACGCAACCTCGTGGGACAGGATTTTCAGATGGTTCAACAACGCTCACGGCCGCGCAGGCACGGGGTATCAGGCCGGCGACACGATCGCCATTAAAATCAACCAGAATAATGACAGTATCCCCGCCGCCGATGTGGGAAATAGAAGCAACGCCAACCCGCAATCGTGCGTGGCAGTGGTCAGAAGCCTGGTAAACGCCGGCGTGCCTCAGGCGGAAATCTATATCGGCGACCCGAGCCGCGCGGTTTCGGACAATATCTTTAACGCCGTGCATACCCCGTATCCGAATGTGAAGGTGGTCGACTATTTCGGCAACAACGGCCGCACTCTCGGTACTGCGTTTCAGACAGGCGCTTTCCCGGGTGGTGATGGCGGCGTCAAGAACCAGGAGTCGCTCTGTTTCTATCACGCCCGTTACATTGTCAATATGCCGCTGCTCAAGGGGCATGTCGGCCAGGGCATCACTTTCGGCTCGAAGAATTTCTTCGGCGTCACGGGAATTACGCCCGTCTGGCAGAACAACGGCGGTCATCCCGGCAATGTTTCGCTCGCTAATTTTATGACAAACGCAAATTTCGGCGGCAAGGTCGTTCTCTGGTGCATGGACGCCATGTATCCGAACGTGAACCTCGACGGCACGCCGAACCCCAACTGGGCCGAAGCGCCGTTCAATGGCTTACCGGCGTCAAGCTTTTTCATGTCGCT
>CAIYOL010000144.1 GCA_903927855.1 uncultured Planctomycetota bacterium | reverse complement strand
GTCGTTTGCGTTTGCGGTGCGGGTGGTGAACCTGTATAAGTATCTGTGCAGCGAGAAGAAGGAATTTGTGCTATCGAAGCAGTTGCTGCGTTCCGGCACGGCGATTGGCGCATTGGTTCGCGAGGCCCAACAGGCGGAAAGCAAGCCCGATTTCGTCCACAAAATGGCCATCGCTCTCAAGGAAGCCAACGAAACCGAATACTGGATTATACTGCTTCGGGAAACCGGCTACCTGAACGCCAATGAAGCGAAGTCGGCCATCAACGACAACAAGGAACTCTTGAAACTGTTAACCAGCATAATCAACTCAACTAAACAAGGAATGGGAATATGACCGTTGTTAATTATCAACTGTCAATTGTCAACTGCCCATTGCTCATTGATAAACGTGAAAAAGCCACAAAATATCGGCGTTTTTCACGATTATGTTGGCAAAAGCGTGAATTAGGCGTATAATATAGATATGGCAAAGGTATTGCATGTTTTTAATACAATCAGTCGCCTCAGGGAGCGGTATTATGCCGCTTCTGTCGGGAAACAATCGCTTATAAAATTATTGAGCGAAGCAGAAGTCGCCGAGCAGGTGTATAACTCAAATGCCATCGAGAACAGCACCCTTACACTCGAAGACACAGAAAAAATCCTTTTGCAGATAGACCTCGACAGGTACATAAACGAAAGAGAAATTTTTGAAGCCAAAAATCTTGCGCGGATAGTTTCGTATATCGACACAAAAGCCAAAGAACAGGAGCTTACACTCGATGGTTTACTGCTGCTTCATAAAATGCTTATATCGAATATCCGGGATGATGTCGCCGGAAGATTTCGCGGGGAAGGCGAGTGGGTTCGGGTTGCCAGCCACATAGCCCCGGACCCGAAAGAAGTGGTAGGAAGACTGGAAAAAATGCTTGCGGGGTATAACGCAAGCAGCCATGAAAATATTATAAAACGCATCGCCCTGCTTCATCTTACCTTTGAATACATCCACCCGTTTGTCGATGGTAATGGCCGTATCGGAAGAGTAATAAACAATTATCTGCTTATACGGGAAGGCTTTGTGCCGGTGAATATTAAATTCATCGACAGAAAAATGTATTACGATGCGTTTAATGAGTTTGACGAAAAAGGCGCCACAGGGATTATGGAGGAAATAGTCGGTAAAGCCCTTACGAATAGTTATTACAAGCGGCTTGCGTATCTGGAAGGCGCACGCATTATGACGCTTGGCGAATACGCAAAAGAGTACAACATATCACATTCTAATTTGATAAATAAAGCAAACCGCCAGACCATAGAAGCTTTTCTTGAAAAAGGCGTCTGGAAGATTGGCGTACCTCAGAAAAAATAGTTTATGAACGAATCCGAGACAAGAGCCGAACATATTGACCCCGCGCTGAAGGCGGCGGGCTGGGGCGTCGTCGAGGGCAGCAGGATTCTGCGAGAATATCAGATTACGCAGGGCCGCATCGAAGGCGCCGGGCGTCGCGGCAAACCGCTCATTGCCGATTATGTGCTGCAATATCGCAACACCAAGCTCGCTGTTGTCGAGGCCAAGGCGTGGGATGAAGAATTGACCGAAGGCGTGGGTCAGGCCAAGGACTACGCGGCGAAGCTCGCCATCCGTTTTACCTATGCCACCAACGGCCAAGCCATCTATCAGGTGGATATGTCCCCCCGATTCCTG
>CAIYOL010000143.1 GCA_903927855.1 uncultured Planctomycetota bacterium | reverse complement strand
CTTCGGCGGCTTGAAGGTCCCGGCCTACACCGCGAGCAAGGGCGGCGTGGCCCAGCTTACCAAGGCGCTCTTACCATCATCAACAGGTTTGAAGAATATGAGGTTGAAATATCAGAGATTATAAACTGTGGCGGTATCGCCGAGAAAAATCCTTTGCTTATGCAAATTTATGCTGATGTAACAGGCAGGGAAATGAAAATAACCCGCTCTGCTCAGACCTGTGCTCTGGGTTCGGCCATAGCCGGTGCGGTAGTTGCAGGGGAAAAAATCGGCGGCTATGATAATTTCGCCGATGCTCAGGCTGCTATGTGCGGAATTAAAGAAGCAACCTACAAACCAAATCCCGAAAACCATAAGGTTTACAAACAGCTCTATTTATTGTACAAACAACTCCACGATGCCTTCGGTTTGGACAGCTACACGGGCAAAATGGCAAATGTGATGAAGGATCTCCTGGATATAAAAGATAAGGCGAATCGTCAGGATACTACAAATGTATGAAGAATTAAAAAGAGCAGTATTTGAAGCTAATATTGAGCTTCACAGGCAGAAGCTGACGATTTGCAGCTGGGGCAACGTCAGCGGGATGGATCGCCAAGCCGCCGTAGTAGCCATCAAGCCAAGCGGTGTCCCTTACGACGAACTTGACCCCGACAAAATGGTATTGCTTGATTTAGACGCAAACATCATCGAGGGCAATCTAAAACCTTCATCGGATACGCCGACCCATCTTGAACTTTACAGAAATTTCAAGTCTGTTGGAGGTATATGTCACGCACATTCTCCTAACGCAACCATGTGGGCTCAGGCCTGTCGTGAAATACCCTGCTTCGGAACTACCCACGCTGATTATTTTTATGGTCCGGTACCAGTTACCGAAGTAATGACAGCTAACGAGATAAAAAGCGATTACGAACTGAACACCGGCAAGACAATCGTTAAGAGATTTTCCGGCATGGATCCGATGAAAATGCCGGCCGTCCTGGTCGCCAACCACGGTCCTTTCACATGGGGCAAAACCCCTGCTGACGCCATTGAAGCCGCCGTCGTACTTGAGCAAATAGCAGCGATGGCCCTGGGTACTATAAAAACCAATCCTAACCAGGGTCAGATTGACAAGGCACTTCTGGATAAACACTACTTGCGAAAACACGGTAAAGATGCTTATTATGGACAAAAATAATTGCATAGAGGAATAGAAATGAAGAAAACTACGTTCGGTGTTATAGTCGGGAACAGAGGTTTTTTCCCGGATCACTTGGCTAAATCGGGCCGCAAAAACATACTCGACGTCCTTAAGAAAAATGATTTCAACACGGTGTCACTATCGATGCAGGACACAAAATATGGGGCCGTTGAAACCTTTGCCGATGCAAAAAAATGCGCCGCCCTTTTTGCCAAAAACGCGGAAAATATCGACGGCATATTTGTCACGCTCCCGAACTTCGGCGACGAAAGAGGTGTCGCAGAAACAATCAGGCGCTCCGGGCTCAATGTGCCTATACTAATTCAAGCTGAGCCGGATACCTCCGGCAAAATGACCATAACCGACAGGCGGGATTCTTTCTGCGGCAAAATCAGCGTTTGTAATAATCTCAGACAGGCCGGCATCCCATATACTCTGACAAAATCGCATACTGTTGAAGCTGCATCGGCTGAATTCAAAAACGACATCGATGATTTTGCCTCGGTCTGCCAAATTGTCAAAGGCCTGAAAAACGTTCGTTTTGGCGCCATCGGCGCCAGGCCGGCGGCTTTTAACACCGTCCGCTACAGCGAAAAAATCCTGGCTCTTTCAGGCATTACAGTAGAAACTCTGGATTTATCCGAAGTCCTTGGAAAGATTGAATTGCTCTCCGACAATGATAGAGCCGTTAAAGCCAAGCTAAGTGCTATCGGGAAATATATCCCAACAAAATCAGTTCCCGCCGATGCCCTTTTGAAAATCGCCAAATTCGGCGCCGTGTTGGACCACTGGATTAAGGACAACGATATTAACGGTACTGCCATTCAGTGCTGGACAAGTCTCGAGCAATTCTTCGGAATAGTCCCTTGCACGCTTATGAGCATGATGAGTGAATCTCTGCTGCCGAGCGCCTGCGAAGTTGATATTACAGGCTTGCTGGGTATGTACGTTCTCCAGTTGGCCGGCGGCACACCAAGTGCGATTCTGGACTGGAACAATAACTACGCCGACGACCCCGACAAATGCGTTCTGTTCCATTGCAGCAATATCCCTATATCATTTTTCAAAAATGCGAGGATGAATTACCAGGAAATAATTGCCGGCACTGTAGGCAAAGAAAATACTTATGGTACGGTCATCGGCAGAATAGCTCCTAATGAGGCGACATTCTGCAGAATCACTACTGATGACACAAGCGGCGTTATTAGCGTCTATACCGGCGAAGGCGAGTTCACAAACGACAAGCTCGACACCTTCGGCGGCTACGGCGTGATGAGAATTCCCAATCTCCAGATACTTATGCGGTACATCTGCAAAATGGGCTTTGAGCATCACGTTGCCGTTAATATATGCCGAAAAGCTGACGCAATCGCCGAAGCTCTGGACAACTATATGGGCTGGGAGGTTTACCGGCACATATAATAAATGCGGTACATCAAACTTTAAAAAGTTTAAGGAGAAAACTAAGATGAAAACGAAATATGTTCCAATTCTGTCAGTGACTATTGTATTATTTGTGTTTAGTTGTAATGAACTTACTATGTGTGGAGAAAAGAAAATGAGCATCAAAAAGCAGGCTTTTGGAAAAACAGATGACGGAAAAAGCGTTGATTCGTACACCCTGACCAACGCCCACGGCTTAAAGACCGAAATAATTACCTTCGGTGGCATTGTAACGTCGCTTCAGGTACCCGACCGAAATGGGAAATTTGCCGAT
>CAIYOL010000142.1 GCA_903927855.1 uncultured Planctomycetota bacterium | reverse complement strand
CGGAAGCTGGTGTGGCGGAGCGGCTGGATGGAATAATCAAGGCGGAGAAATCGCTGCGGGACAGAGAAAGAGAATTGAAGCAGATATTGAATGATGCGGGACTGGGCATAGGTTCGCCGACGGCAGTGGTTCCGACGACGGAGCCGGACCCTGTGCGATATGAGTTAGACAAGGAGCGGTTGTCGGCGTCGGCGGTGGAAAACCGGATGGAAATGCTGGAACTCGAGCTGCAGATTGCGCAGGATACGAGCACAGTAGATTATTATAAGAATCAGGCGTTGCCGTTAGTGGCGCTGGATTATACATATAATATGAACGGGCTTGGGGCAGCGAGAAGCGATGCATACGATATGATGAGCGATATGAATTACAGAGACCATGTGGTGGGGTTAAATGTGGTGATTCCTCTGGGTAACGAGGCGGCCAAGAGCCGACTGATGCAGGCGTTTTATCAGAGGCAGCAAAGACTGGCCAGCAAGGAGAACCGCAGGACGCTGATAGAAAAAGAGGTGCTGGCGGCTGCCGACCAAATAGAGACGCTCTGGCAGGGCATACTTGCGACCAGACAAAACGCGATACTTGCCGGCAGATTGTATGAGGCCGAGAAGAGGCAATTCGAAGTCGGAATTCGCACCTCGACAGACGTCCTTGATGCGCAGGCGAAATTTGCAAACGCCCAAAGCTCTGAGATAAAATCCCTGACCGAATACCAGATAGCCCAGATTGATTTGGCCTATGCGACCGGAATGCTTTTGGGGGCGGACAAGGTCCGCTGGGAGCCGATTGTCCCTTCGGCCGATACGCCCGTCTTGCCGTCGCAGAGTGATTGATGCCCAGTTTCTTATGGGACCCCGAGCGATGTTCTCGCTTGCCCTGTGAGAGGTGTCGTTTACTATCTCTCTGGGGTGGCCGTAAACAGGGAATCCGCTGCTAATTCTAAATTCTAACTTACCTGTTCTCCGCTTCAGCGGACTTCGATAATACCGCAGAAAACAGTAAAAAAGCTGAAAAACTAATATAATCGCTGATGAATTTGGCCGATAACTAAAGTGAGAAGCTAAAGTTGGTAACTGACGTAATGGGGAATTTTTTGAGGAGAAGTCAAAATCAAAAGTAGAAAAGGTTTTACTTTGATAGAGCTGATGGTGGTTGTTCTCATCGTCGGCGTCTTAGCCGCAGTGGCGATTCCGATGATGCGAGGCCGTATTAATGAAGCCAAGTGGACGGAAGGAAAGACCACTATGGGCACCATAGCGACCGCGATACGCGCCTATGCTAGTGAAAAACGTAGCACCGGAGCCTATGGAGCAAACCAGCCGTCGATGGGTAGGTTGGGATTTATACCTACGGACTTCACCGGCACATACTTCGACGCGACCAACTACTCCTGGACCACTGCTTATGTAGATGGTGGAGCCCCGCCCCTGACATTTACAATTACGGCTACTGCTCCTGTGGGAATTGCCTCTCCCACTTCGAGAACTCTGAACAACTTGGGGCAGTGGACAGAGACGCCTTAAGGTTTACTGTCCCCCAATCGTCCCGCACTTTTACATTTACCTCCGCCGATATGCCTATCTTGCCCTCGCAGTGGGCCGGCGGTAATCCGAATCCTAGCCTGCGCTTTTTATTGAATCACTTATTCCGCTTCCTGCGAGGAAGGGTTATCGACATATTCTATGGCTTTGTCAAGTTCCTTCGCTGGTGGTATCTCGTGGCCCATTCCAGGGACCTGAATGTACAGCACATTCTTCAGGAACTTGCTGTAGCCTTTTTCATAATAGGTATGCATCTCTGACCTGTTAACATCTGTGTCTCCTGTAAGCAGAACATATCTGCCGAATTTTTTCGCTCTCACGAGGTATTTTGGTTGGGGCCTCGTACAGCTGGCTCTCCAGATACTGTGTTTACCTGGGACAGGCATGCTCTCCCAATAGTTGGCGCCGATAATAAAGATGCCGCCGTCATATACATCACTATGATGAAACGCAGTAATACTGGCAACGCGTCCGCCTCCCGAAATACCTGCGACATATATGCGATTGGGGTCTATGTTGTAAAGTTTCTGCACGTTGTAAGCAGCATCAAGTGCCAGAGGGATTCTGCGATTATATGTGTCTGTGGCGTTTCCTGAGTTATTGGCCCCGACCCAAACAAGCTTGTGTTTGGCCATAAGCTCCTTTGAGCCTTTGTAAGTTTCTATGGGGCCGCCGGGGCCGGCTGGTATCCAGACTATCAGGCCGAAGGGCGTATTCGAATCATAACAATCCGGCACATACATCTCAAACGACTCGTGTTCGATATCGTAGTGGTGTTTTTTAATACGACCCGGCTCAACACGTACGCCCATCCTGCTCGATATAGCTCTGGTGTCAGACAGTGGGCTGTACTTTTCAAATACTGCGGTAAAACTTCCCTTTTTATGTGGAGCAGACTCCTCTGCCGAGGCAATGGAAAACGTTAACATTACAAACAGCACGGCTGTTCCGGTTGGCTTTATTCTCAGGCCATTAATCATATTCCACCATTCTTTTTTATCGTGGCTGTAACAAGTCTATGTTATGAAAATCACTGAGGTAATATCAAGAATAATTGTTTGTAAACCGGCAGCATTCTGCGCTTTTGATTGATTTTTCCAACACCCGGCAGTATGGCGCAGCGAAACCAGCCGGGCCCAAATCCTAAATTCCAAATCGAAAATAATAAATAATAAATGGAATTTCCCCCAACCGCGAAAAAATCGAACTAATAGTGAGTGCCTCACCTGCCCTGTTTAAAATTGGCTTCGTTTGGGTTCGTTTTAAAGAGTTCATAGTTTTGAGTTTTTAGTTCTTAGTTATTGTG
>CAIYOL010000141.1 GCA_903927855.1 uncultured Planctomycetota bacterium | reverse complement strand
GGCTGTATCGGCAAGAGAAAGACAGAGTTTTAGAAAGGCGGCTCCACAGGTTTTTAAGTGCTCTGGTCGACGAGATGTTTCCTCGCAGGGCAAGAGTTCTGGACTGTGGAGTTGGTTCGGGACATGTTTTCCGGTTATGCAGTGAAAAACATGAAACTTACGGTGTGGAGCTTTCGGCTGAAGCAATCGCGATGTGTGATTTCCCGACAGATAACATTAAACAGGCCGACTTGAACAATGGTATTCCTGAATTTGGCGTCACGTTCGATGTTATCATCGCAAGTATGGTCCTACACTGGTTGGCCGACCCGCACAAATTTCTCTGTCAGGTCAAAGATAACCTCTCCCCACAGGGACGCTTGTTGGTGGTCATACCCAACATAACATTTTATCGCTATCGCATTGCGTATTTGTTCGGGCGATTTCCGCCCATAAGCCTCAGTCATAAGAACTTTCAGACCCCTGCGGAAGTCGAACAGATGTTTGAAAAAGCCGGCCTGAAAATAGAAAGAAGACTATCTCCACGAAATTCCATCAGGGCTAAACTATGGCCTGCACTTTTCTCGACCGATATAGTTTATGTCCTCAAACCAGCATAAGTAAAAGGAACTACCCAATTATGAAACTAACTGTCTTTGAGGCATTTCGAAAAACAACCAACAAACTTTATATCCTTATTGACGGCAACGACAAATACCTTGTTAAAAGCTATTGCGGTCCTGACAGTCTCGCAAGATATCGACAGGAAAAATTTATGATAAACCACTGGAAACAAGCCGGCTTCATGGTTCCACAGATTTATGACAAGCAGGTCCCTGATGTGCTGGAACCGTATCTCGTAACCGGCTTCATCGAAGGTCCATCGTTGCGTGAGTATCTATCGGCAAAGAACTCTGCGATGCCGGAAAAACTTGCGGTTTTGGCGAAATTCTTCGAGCAAATGCGTCGACGTCACGATACTGCCATTCAAACCAATGACCAATATCTTGTACATTATGACCCCAGTTCCGGCAACGTCATATACACCGGAGACAATTTCTATTTTATTGATTTTGAATCACCTCATAAAAGCAGATTCAGCGTGTCTGTGTCCGCGAGCATAGAACTGGCGACTCTTTGCAGGTGGGCAGTGCGTGACATCGGTCCGGAATTTCTTGAAGAGGTTCTGAGGCAAACGGTTACAGCTTACAGGGGACGAGAACCTCTATTAAATCTTGCAGCGGAACGGACTACCGCCAGGCCATTTCAGTTCTATCACCGCTGGAAAAATCAAAGGCACAAAAGGTTATATCCGACCGAGGTAACAAAATATGATATCGCAGACGGGCTGATGCATATTATGAGCTAAAGTCCTGTTATAACCAATCTTGCCGCCGGAAGTTGCGAAATGTAAAGGAAATCATATCTCATACCGGGAAAAAGAATTGCTTGACAAGTTGTGACCTGCTACCCGAAAATTGTACCAGTACAGATTAAATGGCATTCGATTTGCCTTTTGTAGTGAATAATATAAGTATTTGCATTGGCATTGTAAATAATGGGTATTAGAAGATTGTTGAAGCAGATACGCAAGGTTATCCGTGACCCCGGGCGGTTACGCCGGGCTGTACTTCGGAAAAGGCCTGGTGTTGTTCATGTGGGGAGACGTGCCATTTCCACAAAGGTGAAAGAATGGGAGGGAGAGTATTTTAAAAAAGAATTCGAAAACACAGAAATCGGCAAGGCATGTTTTGAGCGTGAAATGAATGCGGATAAGCTGTTTAGTACGAAGCCTTGGAAGTCACTTGTTGCAGCTAAGGGTCCTCTCTGGTTTTCGATACCATTTTATCCAGAGGGAAAAAGACTGGACATGGTCGCAGCGGCTTTAGACGAACCAACTCGAATTGAAATAGCCAAACAGGCCATATCAATTCTTTTCGATATATTTTTCGCCGGATATGCCCATCGAGACTTTCACGCCAAAAACCTTTTTTGGATTGACGAACAACTTGTGCTTGTCGATTATGAGTGTCTCGAGCCCTATCCGGAAGGAAAACGTCCTCCTTTTCCAGTTTCTTATGACATAACAGGACAGGGTTTAGAAAGCCCCTTCAAAACAGGCAGGATGTGTTACACATTCGAGAGACGGGCTGCAGTTTCATTGCACAGTGTCCTGAAGGTTTCCGTTGTGCAGGCGATTGAGGAATTCTGTAAAGACTTGAAGGGCAGACTTCATCAGGCATGCAAGACTTTCGCAAGTGGAAGAGAGCGACACATTTGTAGAGCTCAACGAATATACTCATCTTTTGAGTTGCCTTATTTCCGTGTCACACCCGACGAGTCGCAGCGGGATTCATTGGTAAGACTCAAAGATTTTGGGATAGACGAACAAGTTCTACGCGGCAAAACGGTGATGGATCTCGGGAGTAATATTGGTGGTATGCTCTTCTCGATACAAAAATATAACCCCGGACATTGTCTGGGAATTGAGTATGATTTAGAGAAAGTACTTGTTGCACAACAAATAGCCGCGTACAACGGGCTAAACAACGTGAAGTTAGTTCAAGCAGATATAGACCTGATAAATGTACAACAATTAGGAGGGCCTTGTGATGTGGTTTTTTGCCTGGCGGTAGAGGCGCATGTTAAAAACCGCAAAAAGCTTTTTGAGTTTCTTTCTCAGGCAACAACTGAGGTTTTATATTTCGAAGGGAATTCAACAACTGTTCTTGAAAAAACTAAGAAGGCTTTGACTAAAGTGGGGTTCCGTGAAGTCAAGATGTTGGGTATTTCGAGAGATGATGTAGTTCCTAAGAACAATTGCAGACCCTTGTTTGTTGCTACAAAGTGATTTAACGGAGATTAAAACTCTTGGTGAGCCGAAAGAGAATTTATAGTGAAAATACTG
>CAIYOL010000140.1 GCA_903927855.1 uncultured Planctomycetota bacterium | reverse complement strand
CGACCCCCTGATGCAAATTGCATATGGACTAGGCCAGAAAAAGGCATGGAACCCGCTTTTGGGCGATGCGAATAACGATGGCCGCGTTAATTTCTTCGACACGTGGCTGATACAAGGCAAAATGGGAGGAACGCTTAATACGACAAATGAGGCTGCCTTTGCGCTGTATGACGACCTCTGTGATATAAATAAAGATGGAAGAATAAATATGTTCGATATGTGGCTCGCGCAGGGCAATATGGGAGCCGTTGCAGACCGGTAATGCCGATTTTTAGGCCAAAATCAAGGTAACATAAAAACAGGAAAAACCTTAAAAATATGCATTTTTCTGTTGACTTTACTGCTATCTTTGATTTAAGATAATGTTATAAGGACGAGGTGGTGAAGAGAGAAAATGCATACCTTCCCTCCACCACAAAGTTTGTTAGGAATAGTTCTACTACAATCCCGCAAAGGATGAGTAGAGAGAAGAGCGTGAAGAGAAGAAGGAGGAGTTAGAGAATGAGAAGACTATGCTCAATTGGAGGAGCATGCGTAGTTTCTCTGTTGCTTTTCACCACAAGTGCCTTTGGTGTCCTCATAGATGACCTTAACGGCGGGCTTATGTCCACCAGGTGGTATTGGGGTGGCTCCAATGATTATTTTCAAACCAGGTACGCAAGTTCCACTCCGACCCCTGCCAGCATTTCCATTTTGAACATCAGCACTACTATGACACATGGGACCGAGTACGTTATGCTGGGCGGCACGTTTGCTATGACGACATCGGCCTTGCTGCAAGACCTGACCACCCAAAACGGTGGCTTGGCGAAAGGTGTCTTCGCCTCTGGTGCCACGCTGACTATTAACGGCACTCTCTATAACAATGACCTCACTCAAACTGTGGCGACAGGCGACCTGATTATTGCTCAGATAATGTACGAATGGGAGCTTGAAGAGCAGGCTGCCCCCCCTGCTCCCAGCAACACCGTGCGAGGCCACGCCTTTTTCGATATCACAGGCGGTAAACTGTCTGACCCGGGGCTGAATTCGGCGAGTCTCCAGTTAAAGGACTTCTGGCTGAACTTCACTTTTGCGTCGTCCTCGCCGGAAGTTACTGATTTTCTCACAACGACAAGAGCGTATTATGGCTGCAGTTCGCCACAAATCCAATTCACTCCCGTCCCAGAGCCGAGTTCGATTTTGCTTCTGGGCATCGCAGGCTTGGCAGCGTTAAAAAGGAGGAAAAAGTAAGAAATCAACTTGTGTCCCCGACACTGGGTCGGAAACATGATTAAACTTTATGATTTGCTCAACTGAAGGAGGAGAGCACGATGAGAAAATATAGTTACGTTGTTCTTTTAGCCGCACTTATTATCACTGCCCCGGCGTGGGCGGACATAACCGAGCTCAATTTGGTTAAACATATTGTCGGCCAGATTGACAACTTCACCGTTAACTCCGATTTTACTGCCGCCAGCGGGCAGTTGCAGTGGTCAGATGGCGCATGGGCCATTCTGCATACTGAAACTGGCCTCGACTATTATCGCGTTAATGTTAGCGGGTTATGGGAGGATCTCACCGACCTTACACAGCCGGGTGGGCCTGCGGCCGCCTCATTTGCCTCTGGAAATGTCAACATAACGTTTTACGCTCTTGCTCTCCCGCTGCATGAGGTTGGTAGTATGTCGTTGTCGCTGAAGTCCGGCTACAAGTACAATGAGTCCCAGACGGCAATGGACCCGACCGAGCTTTATGGCTCCGCTGTTATGCGGTTGGATAGCTGGGTTGGCCCGAATGGTTATGATTGGGCCGAACCTATCGGCTCGACAACCGGCCTTACGGCATCTACCTCCGACCTGGACCAGTGGGACATATACAATTATCAGTCCGACTGGAATTCCGACAACACGATTGTTACAATCCTGGCGGACGAGAACGGCATACCTGAGCCTGCGTCAATACTATTGCTTGGCTACCCCAAGGCGGGCGCGCTGTTCACCGGGCTCTTCGGCATGCCGGG
>CAIYOL010000139.1 GCA_903927855.1 uncultured Planctomycetota bacterium | reverse complement strand
TCCCCATGCGAGATCGTTAGCTGCCATTGTTTGGCAGCATATATTTGGGTCATGTTGACATGGTACTGGAACGGTATGGTTGCTGTCGCAGTCTAGAACTGTACCACACTCTCCCGTACACTGTATCGTATTAGTTGCACTTTTTATCGGGGAAGGGAAGGTGGTTGTTAAACAAATTAACAAAAAGAGAACAAAGGTGAACAATATTTTTTTCATTAACAACATATTCTAGAACAATTGGCCGAAAACTAAAAGTAGAGGCTGTATAATAGATTGCGTATGCAATCTAAATTTAAAATTATATCCAAAATCTTAAAACCAGCTATTATTGTTATCGTTATTGCTTTTACCTTTTACTTTTTACCTTTTGCTTCTTCTCTTGTAAAAGCTGAAATTGATTGTCAAAACACCAACCCCAGCGGTTTTTCGGCCGGAGATGCGCAATATTGCAGCGAGCAACTTCAGAATTTAATAAATCTTTATTTGCCTGCTCAGACTACCAACAAAAAGAATTTGTCGGCTCTTCAGTCACAATTGAACGACATCAATAAAAGAATTTCGGCGTTGACAAAACAAATACAAATTTTGTCTGCAAACATTGTGTCGCGCGAGGAAGATATGGCTTATACAAAGGAGATTTTTAATCAAAAAGCCAGAGATCAATATACTTTTTTGAGGCTTTATGATCCTATTACGCCGTTTCTTTTTGCCGACAGCGCCTCTCAGGCATTTCAGGAAATCACCCTTAGGCAAAGAGCAACGGACGAAAACAGAAAGACAATGGAGCAGTATGCTACTGACCTGTCTACACTAAAAACTGACGAAGACAATCTGACAAAAAACAAAGCAAGCCTTTCTTCGCTTCAGTTACAAGTCGCCGACAAGCAAAAGTTTTTGGCGGGTGAGGTGGCGAAGGTTGATACCTATCTTTCCAGTTTATCATCCAAACAGCAAGAACTTCAGGCGTTAAAGGAGGGTGGTTTTTCAACAACCGTCGGAGATGTTCCGGCATCTGTCGAACCCTGTTCCGGCAAGCCCGGATCGTCAAATTTCTGCGACCCAGGATTTAGACCCGCATTTGCCGCTTTTTCGTACGGGGCGCCTCACAGAAAAGGTCTTAGTCAGTACGGTGCTTACGGTCGTGCAAAGAGTGGTCAGGATGCCGAAACGATTCTACATGCCTACTATGGAGGAATTGAGATTAAGAAGGATTATTCCACTAGTATAAATATTACAATTCAAGGCTACGGAACTACAGATATCGAAACTTATGTGAAGCGAATTTATGAAATGCCGGCAAGCTGGACCGATCACGACTCGGCTGCTCTCAAAGCTCAGGCTGTTGCTGCCAGAAGCTACGCCTTGGCCTACACAAATAACGGTGCAAAATCGATTTGTGCAACAGAATCTTGTCAGGTATATAAACCGGTAAACAAAGGAGGCGCTTGGGATGCGGCGGTAGACGCTACAAAGGGGTGGGTTTTGGTTTCGGGGGGCCAACCCTTTTCTGCATGGTATGCGTCAACCGCCGGGGGTTATACATTCAGCTATTCGGCTCAGGGGTACACAACCCCTAACCTTTGGGATACTCCAGGGGGACAGGGTGGTTGGCCGAATAGCGCATACGAGATTGTCGGTGGCTCGCCCTGGTTTTATAAGGGTTGGTTTAGGTCCCGCTCGGGTGCGTCCTGTGGTAGGAATAATCCTTGGTTAACTTCGACAGAAATGACAGATATTATCAACGCTTGGAAAGTTTTGTATCAGGGCGGAGGAGACACTTCCCGCGTTTCCCCGGTTGGATCTTGTTGGGGAGGGAATCCTTATTCGGTTTCTGATCTTGCCGGAATCGGTGGGTATAATTCTGTGTCCGGCTCATCGGTTATTTATGGGAATGATGGCGCCACAATCAGTGTGACTTTCCAGACCGATAAGGGATCGGTCACGATTCCCGGCGATCAATTCAAAAAAACGTTTAACCTCCGCGCCCCCGGATATATTGGACTGAAAAGTTCATTATTTAATATTGAAAAGCTTTAAGATGATATAATCATCCTAGAATGCCTGATGTATTTGTCTCCCCCGCCCCGCCTCAAAAAACTCCTCTTGAGGGTGGCACCCATAGCCATTTTTCCGCGTTCAATCTTTACCCGACCGATATAGATTTTGAAACCAGAGAAGATAAGGAAAAGATAATCCTGATGCTTCGGCAGCACCCCATTGTTAATATCGGCTGGATTTTGATCACGATTTTACTGCTTACAGGCCCTGCAATTCTTGGTGCCTTTGGGGTTTTTTCTTTACTACCGTCAGGTTTCCCACTGGTCATTTCGCTTGCCTGGTATTTGGTTACGGCCGCTTTCGCAATTGAAAAATTTATAGATTGGTATTTCAACGTTTATTTTGTTACGGACCAAAGGGTTATAGACGTTGATTTTTTTAACCTTATAGACAAAAGAGTGTCTGACGCTGAAATCGGAAGAATTCAGGATGTAAGTTATTCGACAAACGGTGTAGCCGGAACAATGCTAAACTTCGGAAGCGTTTTTATCCAAACGGCATCTGAGGTTTCGGAGTTTGAGTTTGAGGCCGTGCCGAATCCGGACAAAGTTGCAAAAATATTGGATGATCTGATGGCAAAAAATAAAATAGATGTATAACTTGGTTGCGGGAGGTTTTAATACTTGGATTTTAATTAAGGCACTTGCTTTAGTAATTCTCGGGATGTATCTTGTCTTTGCCTTTGTGATTACACGGCAGGTGAAGCTTATGATAAGCACTTTGCATTTAGGTTTTGATGCCCCTGTCAAGATATTGTCTTACCTTCATTTGGCTTTCGCGGTCTTAGTTTTTTTGGCTGCCCTCATAATACTTTAAGTGAATGTTGGGAATAATTAGTGCAAAAGTAACAGCTGCTCCGGGGGCCTCCGGGTGGGCACAGGTTCACGAATTTACCCCGGAAGACGCCGAACGTAAACGTACACGCGGACGGCTTATTGCCGTTATCGCCACCAAAAAAGGGGGAGAAGGAATTGATACGATCACTTCAGGCAGAGAAATTATCAGCAGGCTCCATGAGGAATATTTTGGGAATTTGGAGGGGAAACCGTTTGATGCCTTACGGGGTGCCGCGCAAAAAGTTATAAACGAGTTTAAAGAGAATTGGGGGGATGTGGAAATCGCGGCCTCAGCATTTGTTGAAGGGATTATCTATTCTGTGGCCTCGGGTGGAGCTCAAGTGATGATTTGTAGAGACGGGGCGCTCGCCACAATTTTGGTGGGTGGCGATGAGGTTGTCGCTGCCTCCGGCTACCCAAAGGGTGGGGACACAATGCTTCTTGCAACCAAAACTTTTTTCC
>CAIYOL010000138.1 GCA_903927855.1 uncultured Planctomycetota bacterium | reverse complement strand
TATTCCTCCTTTATCACATCACAGCGGTATAAAAAACATGAAAACTGGTTTATCAAAGACGACCAGTACAGAAAATTTGCGCTGCCGGAGGACGCCACCGTTCTTATCGGGGACGTTATAGCTACCGGCACGCCGGCCGGCGTAGCCGCTGCCACCGGAAATTTTCTCAAATCCGGCGATAAAATAGAATGCACTATCGAAAAAATCGGCACATTAACTAACACGCTGGGACGAAAGCCAAAAAAATTCTACGAGCCATTAACTCAATAAAAACAAGTGATTCTTTCAGCCGCCATATCAAATGACTTACGGGCCGCCTATATTACTTTGTGGTCGAGGAAACCTTCGAGCCGGCGGCTCCTTACAGGATGCTGCAGTTTTCTTATGGCTTTTGCTTCGACCTGCCTGACGCGCTCGCGCGTAACCTTGAAAATCCTGCCCACTTCCTCGAGTGTATAGGTGTAACCGTCGCCGATTCCGTATCGCAGCTTGATAATCTCGCGTTCACGATATGAAAGCGTTTTCAGAATCATCTCGATTCTGTCTTTGAGCATCTCCTGCGTAGCCGAGGCCACCGGCGAATCAATCTGGTCATCTTCGATAAAATCGCCAAAGTAGCTATCTTCGCTTTCGCCTATAGGCCTGTCAAGACTGATTGGGTGTTTGGATATCTTCACAACCCTGCTGGTCTCATCTATGCTCATCTCGGCTTCAGTGGCAAGCTCCTCAATCGTCGGCTCCCTGCCGAATTTCTGAACCAGAACCTTGTTGGCGGTCCGCAGCCGGCTCATCGTCTCTATCATATGAACCGGGATTCGAATCGTTCGTGCATGGTCGGCAATCGCCCTGGTGATTGCCTGGCGAATCCACCACGTGGCGTATGTGCTGAATTTGTAACCTCTGCGGTATTCGTATTTATCAACCGCCCTCATCAGTCCGGTATTGCCTTCCTGGATTATATCCAGAAAACTCAGGCCCCGGTTTCGATACTTCTTGGCAATTGAAACCACCAGCCGCAGGTTCGCGCTCGAAAGCGTTCGTTTGGCGTGTTCGTACTGTTCGAAGACTCTATCGATGGCTCGCAGTCTTTTATCGAGCTGTTTTGGAGTATCCATCGACAACTCCTGCAGGCCGGTCAGCTCGTCCTTCATCGCCTTAATATCTTCAGCCGTTATATCCTCGGTGACCCCTTTGGTGATAACCTGCTCTAATTGGTGCATCTTCTGGCAGATACCGTGCAGCTTATTTTTCATCGGCAGAATCCTGCTCGTTCGCAGGCTCAGCTCTTCCAGCAGCGTTGCGATTTTGCGCCTGTTTCTGAATATCCGTTTCAATTCCGACCTGTCGAGGCCATTGCCGCCGTTGTCGGATTGGTATTGCAGGAATTTCTTAAACAAACTCTGGTTAATCTGCAGCAGTTTATTTACCGTTTGAACGTTCCCGGGCAGCCGCTTCCTTATTATTGGCCTGACGAGGTTTTCGGCGGTACTGATCTTCATCGTCCTGTCGAAGCTCAATATGCCGTCATAGACCTGCTCGAGTATATCCAAAGCGCCTCTGGCGCAATAATCGCACTCCAGCATTCTTCTCCTGAAGCTCATACGCGCCAGCTCTATCTTGCGCGCCAGCGATATCTCACTTTCCCGCGTCAGCAGCGGTATCTCGCCCATCTGGGTCAGATACGTTCTTATGGGGTCATCGATCCGCCGGCTGACTTCCGCGCCGACCAGCTGTTTTTCCAGCAGTTCATCCGCCTTTATTTGCTCTTCTTTAACGGCTTCATGTTCGACTTCCGGCGCCTCAAATTCCTCTATTGTCGGCTTTTCCACGTCTGCTTCATCAACGATGCTGATTCCCATTTCATCCAGCGCCGCCAATAAGGTGTCCAGACGGTCGGGACTAACCATGTCCTCGGGCAAGTCTTCGTTCATTTCCTCGTAAGTAAGAAATCCTTTTTTCTTGCCTTTTTCGGTAATCGCTTTTATTTGTAGTTCAGCGTCTTTGATTTTATCGCTCAATGGGAATTCAGCCGCATCAAGAGCGTCCG
>CAIYOL010000137.1 GCA_903927855.1 uncultured Planctomycetota bacterium | reverse complement strand
TAATTCTGTAATCGACACATCATTGCGTTCTCTTATATAGCGCACGACATTTCCAAAAGTATCCACCCAGTATGTGCTCCTGCGGGCAGCAAGATACTCAAGGCTTGATCTAAATGCTGCAGTTGGAAGCGGCGAATATCCGGGATCGCTATCAAAGCAATGTATGAGAAATACGCACCATCCTTGTGAGGCCGCGGTACTTATAAATTTTGAATTGAAGTCTGCGGGTGTATACACCGAACCTGCATTACCGCAAACGAACGAACTAATGCTGTAGAAATCCGCGGGGGTATTTGATTCAATTTGGCCCGAGCAGTTTCGAACGGCGATAAAGTATTCAGCTGCAAGCGCCTTGTCGCCGGAAACACAATAAGGATTGGCAAATGTGATGCATTTCTGGCCGGTAATATTCGCGTCAATGTCATCCTGGCTGCCCTTTAACTCTGTCCTCTGCTGCTCGATGGTCAGTCCACTCAAATCAGGATGTGTTAAACCGTGTGCGGCAATTTCATGCCCATGATTAGCGGCGTCCTGAAGCTCGGCCCATACCGTTGGCCAGTCAGGCACCAAATACCAGTAAGCGCCGGTTGTAGTAAAAAATGTCGACTTAAAACTAAAATTAGGCTCATTAAGTATAGGTATCGCTATAGTAAACTGCTGTGGATAGCTGTCATCAAAAGTATAACTTACTGCGGCCGTCTTAAATCCCTGCCACGTGCCTACCTCGTAAGGGGGAGTAATGGTCCGATAAGGTGCTGCATAAGTCGTAAAGCTCCAGACTTCGCCTTTAAAGATTGCGTAATCAGGTGCGGCATTGACCTCGTCGATACGCCAATAGTAGATTGTGTCTGAATCAAGAAATTCGGGAGGGTCATAAGTGTTAGGTTCCTGGTCTTGGCTAACCAGTACGCCCAGCGTATTGCTTCTGTTGGCGTCGGTTACTTTGGCTTCATCCGTGCCGAAATATACATCGTGCTTCTCTGCATAATCGCCACTTTTCCAGCTAAGAGTCGCATCTGCGAGCACGCCTCCTGCGCCATCAAGCAGCACCGGATTGCAGGCAATTAGAACCGGCACATGAGTCGTAAAGCTCCAGACTTCGCCTTTAAAAATTGTGTAGTCAGGCGCGGCATTGACCTCGTCGATACGCCAATAGTAGGTTGTGTTAAAATCAAGAGGGCTGGGAGGGTCATAAGTCGTGGTTGACTGATTTTCACTGACCAGTACGCTCAGCGGATTGCCTCTGTCAGCGTCATTGACATCGTTAAAATTTTTGCCAAAATATACATCGTGCTTTTCAGCGTATCCGCCCTTTGTCCACTCAAGAGTCACATCTGCGGGCACGTCTTCTTCACCATCAGCCGGCAGCGGATGGTAGGCATATTTTGTCGGTACGAATGTTTGCAAGGCGTTGGGCTCGACCTTTATGGCGTTGACAAAGGCAAATGGCTGATTTGTCGGACTGCCTGTGCCTCTCGTACTTGTCAGGACGATTCGCCCAATAGCATCCGCGGTAGCTCTTCCCTTAAAGGCGTACTTATATAAATCTTCGGCGCCTCCGGGGTAGCTATCATAGTTAGGCCAACCCGTCGAACCGCCTATGAAGTTGGTGTCAAAAATATGTGTACCGTTGGAATACCAGTTCGCAGTTCGATTCTCTCCCGCTTGGCTGTCATATGCCCAGATGGTTATGTTGCAGTCTCGATTGACTCCCAGGCCCCATAGCGTGATTGTAACTCCGCTTGGGTTTATCCCGTAGACAAAATCGCGATAAATTCTCTCGCCTGCTCGCGGGGAATAATAGCACGGGTCACCCGGGATTGAGCCGCCGGTATCGTACTTTATCCACGGCCCACTAGGGCTGTCGCGCCTGACAGATAAGATGTTACCGCCGATGTCAATCGCAACACCATTTATTTCGGTGCCGCTGTTTTCGATGATAAACGGCAGAAAGCCGGCCTGGGTGTTTGCGTCATTATTGTCTGCCGAGTTGTTAAGGTCCAGCCTGAGCACTGGAGGGTTACTGTCAGCATCGGTGGTTGCGGATATAGTAGCAGACGTCCAGCCGGTCATATTCCCAACACTATCGCGTGCCCTGGCCCTGAACGAATACATGGTGCCCGGAGTAAGGCCTGCAGCCTCGTAAGTCGGGCTTGCCTGCCAGGTGCTGCTGGCTTCGCCGTGATTGGTGCATTCGAAGTAGTACTGACAGGGGTAATCGCTGCCTGCGTCCAAAGCGGTCGGTACAGTCATCGTGATTGTGTGTGGTCCCGTTGTCGCCGGGACAACCAGCCATTTCATCGAGTTAGGCTTCGGCGCAACGGCATCGCCGTAGCTGTTGTATGCCAGACTTAGCATCAAAATTAGTAATAAAATAGCAAATGACCTTTTCGCTTGTCTTTTTCCGGTCTTCATTTTTTCTGCCTTTCAAACTTGTTCCTGCAAAACCTGTCCTGAGCGAAGTCGAAGAAGTGGGGAACTGTTTTTATTGCCAATGCGCAGACGTTGTATATAGTTTTTCATATATCAACCTACTATAAGTAGTTCCGATATTACTTCCTTTTGCGTACATTATACCATCTTTTTGCTTATATTATACATATTTTTAAAAGGGTCGAGTATTCTTTGTGTTAAGTATATATGGTTGCGTAAGTTAAACGCGGTTTTTGGATGCAGAGGCGGAGATGACTATTTGGGCTGCGCGGCACTGCTATCAGGACAGAGTTCGGCTTCCTTAAGAGGCGCTGCGCAGATTGGGATTTATTTTTTCGAGGTAAAGCATTTCGATGTTTCCGGGGGCGAGTTTGGCTTTTTTGAAGACGGAGTAACCGGATTTTTTGTAAAAATATATATTTTTATCGCTTTTTGAGCCGGTAAATAACTCATAACGTTTCGGATGGAAACGACCTTCAATTTCTTTCAGAAGGGCGGAGCCGATTCCGTGATTCTGCATATCGGGGAACACTGCCAGTCTTTCAATGTAACAAGAGCCGCTATCTTCATAGGCACGGATGGTCCCTATGATTTGGTCATTGAGGACGGCTTTGAGGATTATATAGTCTTTGAATTGTTCTTTCAGCTCGTCGACGGTCTGTTTTAGCGGAGGGATATCGTAATCGTTGTAAAGCTCGGCTTCGCTGCGGTAGGCCGACTTTTGCACTTTCAAGATTTCTTCGGCGTCTTTCGGTTCTGCCTGCGTGATTTGGTAATTCATTTAATTATTTTCCGCCAACGTAATAATGCACAAAACGATACCTATGGCACAAGTACCTGAGGCATAAATTTTGATTGATTTTAGGCCAGCAACAGGGGGATAGCAATAAGGAATTAGGCGGGAATAGGGAAGGAATAGTATTCCAGAGGAGCCGATGCAGGGAATTAGTTAAGGGGGGTAAAAATAAGCACGATATAGTTAATAAACCACCGACATAAAGAAAAAAGAAAGGTAAAAAAATGAAAGTAAACCTGAAACGCTACGGGCTATATTTAGTGAGGTGGCAGCTGAGCACGCCAATACTGGCGGCGACACTTGTGCTGCTGGCGTCGCTCGGGAAACTATATGCGACAATAGCAGCGAACCTGATAGGCGGACTGATATTCTTCTGGGTGGACAATTTCATATTCACATCACGGCGGTTAGGCGCCCAATGGCAGGTCAGGGAGAAAGTGATATGCTGTGACTGCCATAAGGTGGCACGAGGATACCGGCTGGTCAGGACAAGGAACTATGACAAGAGCGGCGCAACTCCGCGGTTCCGATGCGAGGCCTGCTCGCAGAAGAAAACGGAAGAATTAAGGTTGGAAGGGATTGAAGTTTAGCGGGGCTGGGTGTAATATGGGGGCAGATTGGTTTTTAGCATCAACGAGGCAGCCCGCCAGATGCTGGAAAAAAATATCGGGGCCCTGCCGGTCATCGAAGACACCCGCCT
>CAIYOL010000136.1 GCA_903927855.1 uncultured Planctomycetota bacterium | reverse complement strand
GGCAGACAGATTTCTATTCATGCAGGTGCAACGCTTCTCGAAGCCGCAGGTCAGGCCGGCATAATCTTAAACACCGTTTGCGGCGGAAAGGGTATCTGTAAAAAGTGCGTCGTAAACATCCTCCCGGACCGGCAGGAAGTTTTAGCGTGTCAGTATCATATTCAAGGCGACCTTGCTGTAATAGTTCCTCCCTCATCCCGATTCTTCGAGCACAAAATCCTGACAGAAGGCATCTCTTCTCAAACCGAAATTCAGCCAGACATATATAAGAAATATCTAAAGTTTGCCTCCGCCGGCAAAATCTTTGGCGTCGCGGTTGACGTCGGCACGACTACCGTTGTCGCAAAGTTGGTTGATATGGCAAATGGGCAACTTCTGGCGACACAGGCTGCCCTTAATCCGCAAATCCGTTTCGGTGATGACGTAATCAGCAGGATTAACTATGCTCAAACCGATGCAAACTTGGCCGAGCTGCACAAAGCAATAATCGACTGTATAAATGAATTGACCGCAAAACTTTGCGTTCAAGCATCCGTAGACACAAAGCAAATATATGAAATGTGTGTTGTCGGCAACACGACTATGAATCACATTTTTCTGAAATTGCCTGTGGTCCAGCTTGGCCAGGCGCCATACAAGGCCTTTTCCCTCGATGCAGAAGACCTCTCTCCCCAAAAGATAGCCCTGCAAATAAACCCTGTCGGTAATATCCATACCGTTGAGAACATAGCCGGTTTCGTTGGCTCAGATACTGTTGCCGTTGCGATTGCGGTGGATATAAACTCATCGCAGGATTTGACACTGGTGGTTGATATCGGCACAAACGGAGAGATTGTTCTCGGCACCGCCGATAAGCTCTACGCCGCAAGCTGTGCTGCAGGCCCTGCCTTCGAAGGTGCTCGAATAAGCTGCGGCAGTAGGGCGATGGAAGGGGCCATAGAAACTGTCATTGCCAATGACGACATAGATTTCGATATAATCGGAAATTGCTCGCCTCGTTCTATATGTGGCAGCGGCCTAATCGATGCCGTCGCAGTATTGCTGGACTTAGGTATCATTGACCCAACAGGACGATTTGCTAACCCCGCCAAACTTCCGCCGGCTATAAGTTCACGAATTATTCAACAAAATGGCCAACCAGCCTTTTGCCTTGCTGAAAAAACAGTTCTTACTCAAAAGGACATTCGTGAAGTTCAGCTCGCAAAAGCCGCCATCCGGGCCGGCATAAAACTTCTGCAGGAAAAAATAGGCATTGAAGATGACGATATAAAGCAGGTTCTTTTGGCTGGCGCATTTGGCAATTATATTCGTCGGGAAAGCGCACTGCGAATAGGCCTGTTGCCTGATTTGCCGCTTGAGCGCATTCATTTCATCGGCAACGCCGCCGCCTCCGGTGCCCAGATGCTCCTTCTCAGCCGAAATTGCCGAACGCAGGCAAAAAAATTAGCCCGCAAAATTGAGTATATAGAAATCGCCCACGAAGAAGAGTTTGGGGCGGTTTTTGCTGATTCGATGTTGTTTCCAGCTTAAATCTACACATCTCAGCCGTAAGGAAACTGCTCTGCGTTTTGAAGCAGGTAGAAAAGGGCCTCTCCAGTCCTTTTAAGGAGGAGTGGGGGTTTGGCTGGAGAGGCACAATCCTAAGTGTGCATATGTTTTAAGTGTTCCTGAGAAGAAGAACGGTTACTGTTTTTTTTGAGAAATTTATTCATACTTAAAAATTACGATAGCGCGAGTTGGGATAACCGCCCCGCCACCGCGAGGGGCGGTTCCCGTAAACTGAGCCGGTATAAGTCAAACCCGGCGGTTCAGTAATCTTTAAAATCCCGCATCCAGTTTTCCATCTCCTTGAAGATTTATGATGAATTATTATAGCGACACAGGCCACAAGGCTTATTTCATATCTTGTTTGCCTGAAGTATTAGTCCAGGAAACGGCGTTTCGTTACACACATAAGTGATTTTTTTGAAGAATTTTTGGAAAAAAAAGTGCTGCTCAGCCGACCGGCAAGCCGTTTTTAACGTCGAAAAGAGGGTTTTATGTGCAAAAAGTGTGGATTTTATGAAAAAAAACAGACAGACTGTAACAAACCGCGGACAATCTGGACTATTATATAAGAAGTATTGAAAATATGCGGATAGAAAACGAAACGGTTATAGGGTTGGTATCGCAGGCGAAGTGCGGCGACAGTGGGGCTATGTCCCGGTTGTCGCAGCAGGTCGCCGAGAGGGTGTTGCCGTACATCCAGGGACTCACCCTGAATTACGACCTCGCCCAGGACATTCTACAGGAGACACTTTTGGAAATGATTGAATCACTCAATAAGGTCGAAAGCCCCGAAAATTTCTGGTGCTGGGTTTATCGGCAGGCGCTCGGCAAAGTCCAGCATCACTATCGTGACCGCAACAGGCAAAAGTCAATTATCCTTAGGGTCGCAAGCGGCCTTCTCGGTCAGGCCAAGGACGAAAGCCTAACCGGTCTTAAATATGTGACACGCATGGAGCTTTCGGAGGCTGTCCTCCATGCGATGGACAAGCTCAAGATAGAATACAGAAGCGTATTGATATTGCGCTGTTTTGAGGACCTGTCTTACGCTGAAATCGCCCAGGTGCTGGACTGTAAAGAGCTGCGTGCCCGCGTTTTGTTCTTTCGCGCCAAAAAAACACTCGGAAGGCAGCTGGTACAAGGCGGCTTCGGCCAGGAATACCTTTTGGCCGGTCTGGTATTGTTCAGAATACTCACCAAGCCGAGCGAGGTCTCTACGGTGACAACTCTGGTCTCAGCCAGTGTTCTGGATGTGGACGCATTCGCTGCATTCATAAGTCTGGCATCTTCGAAAGTCGGGCTGCTGGCGACTTCCCTGGCGACTTTATTTACGGTCTGTGCAACAACAAAGTCGGTCCTCTACGGTGTTGGGGTTGTAGTCTTCGCTTTGTATGTGCTTTTCTGGGTGTGGCTGGCGAGCCTGTATCACGAATGACATTCTCGACCCGTCCCCGCGTACGCTTTGAAGTCGAACATCAGCATAAATTGGGTTTGTTTGGGTTCGTTTTGACCAAGTGTCCAATTTCGATTTTCCGTTATAATCCATTGTTTTCATTGGGCTTATAAAAATTTGACTTTGTCCTAAATTGGGTTCGTTTCGCATAATTT
>CAIYOL010000135.1 GCA_903927855.1 uncultured Planctomycetota bacterium | reverse complement strand
TTCTTAATCGCCTGGCGAATCGACCTCAAAAGTTTTTTGTCGATTGCTTTGTGGGCATTATTTAACTCCGTCTCCGATATCCTAAATTGCTCAGGGGTAAGTTTCACCCCGTCAAATTTCTCCGTGAATTCTGCTACTGCCTCATCATCGCGTTTGGTTACTTCGATAAGAATTGCCTCTAATTGTTGTTCTTTTTCACCGATAAAATGAGACCCGCGAACAACGGCCGTCCTGACCGCCGCAAACCGTTCATTGAAATCAGGCTGGTCGTATTTAATTAGGATTTTGTCAAGTTCGTTTGGCAAAAATTACTCCTTTATCCGCCAAAGTTTTCGTGGCTGTAAGCCTGTATCGCTTTCTGCAGCAGCAGATAATATTCGCCCTTGTACTGCGTTATAATCCCCGCTATTTTGAACCGCACCGGGTCAGGCTCCGCAGATTGCTCCTGCTGTGCCCGTTCTAAAACTTCACAGGGCAGCAGCCTCAGTGAAATCCGCGGGATGTTCCGGCCGAGAGCATCGAGAATAACTTCAGCTTGGCCGTCGGTTCTCTTGCCTAAAAGAGCCGTTCTGTCGGTCAGCACATAATCCTGCTTCAATTGCAGCCCCTCTTGCAGCTGTTCCTGGCGTAGGACGCGCCTGCTTTTGAGCTTGCCTACTATCTCTTCCGGCATGGGCAATGCATCGTTCGGCTCATTGATGGCTATCTTGACCTTCGGCGGTTCCCCCGGCCTGTTTATGTCCTCTGTTGAGCTGACAGGCAAAAAGTAAACCGGGAATATGAAATTTTTGCCTTTGTATTTTGTAACATCGCCCCAAAGCCGGTAGTTTGCCTCAGGCCGTTTCCCGGCGTCAGCGATTATTTTTCCCAGTGCCGTCGATGGTAGCAGTTCGATAGTCTCACCGGCCTTGATTTGCCCCGCACCGTCGCTCACCTCTGAATCAAATTTGAAAAACCATTTGCCCTCACTGCTGCTCAATTCGCCGTCGATGCCCATCAGGCCGAAGCCGTCCCGCACCCCTGGCCCTGCCGCCGGAGTTTTGCGGGCCGCACCTGCACAAAATGCAGCACAGCTTAGAAGCGCGAAAATCAAAATTACCGTTCTCTTGCTCATATATGGTGAGCCCGTCGAACCAATCAATAATCAACAATCAATTCTACAACCTGCTCCGGCCCATCTGCCGGCCGGATGTATCGGCTGCTGTCCGGGTCTTCAGTTGCGATTAAATCAACCAGCGGCTTCCAAAATCCGCCCACCAGTATAATCGGTTTATCTTCTTTGATAAAGCCTTTGTTTTTCAATTCCCAAACCTTCGCCAGTTCCAGCAGCGTCCCTGTTCCGCCCGGCAGCACAACGTACCCCTGCCCCAGTTTTATCAAAGTATCTAACCGTTCATCCAGCGATTCGGTAACAATCTCGCGGCTTACATATTCGTTGGCCTTGCTGCCCTTAAAAGCCGAGCAGGTAACGCCAATCGTTTCCCCGCCCGCTTCAGTTGCTCCTTTGGCCGCCGCTAACATCGTACCGCCGTACCCGCCGTTGGCTATCGTAAACCCCGCCCGCGCCAGCAATTTGCCGGTTTCGTATGCCAATTCGTAAGCCGCATCGCCGGACTTCGCATTGGCCGTGCCGAAGATGGTTACTGTCTTATCTTTCATTTGCTTTGCTGCGGGTGTAGTTTAACAATCCCGCTGAGAGCAAAATTCTTCTGTCCCTGTCGGAAAGTTCCAGTCTGCCGGAAAATTCAAACGAGCTTGTCTTGTCGGCAATCACAACTTCATCGCTGCCCTCAATTGCTTTCAGCAACCCGTCGATTTGCAGCCTGTCGCCGAGTTTGACTCTTTCGTAGTCTCCCGGCTGAACAAACACTATCGGCACAATGCAGAAGTTAATCAGGTTCGCCCTGTGTATTCGCTCGATGCTTTTTGCAATCACCGCGCGAACCCCCAAATACATCGGGCAAAGCGCAGCGTGCTCTCTCGACGACCCCTGCCCATAACTCTCGCCCGCCACAATAACGCCGGCTGTCCCCTTCTTTTTCAATTCCAGCGCCCGCTCGGCAAACGTCGGTTTATCTTTTTCGTTGAAACAGTGGAAGACCACCTTTGCATATTCCGGCACATTCGAACGCAGCTTCAGAAATCGCCCCGCAGGCATAATATGGTCGGTCGTTATCTTGTCCCCGCACTTAATTAGTACCTGCCCCTGTAATTTGTCCGGTAGCCTCGTCGGCGCCTCCGGCACAACAATCGTCGGCCCGCGTATGACCTCCGCTTTCGCCGCTTCTTTTTCGCTCAGGGGCTTCTCTATCATATTATCGTTAATCACAAATTCCCCCGGCATCTCTATCTTAGGATATTCTATCCCGAAAAGTTTAGGCAGTTCTCGCGGGTCAGTAATCCGCCCCGTCAAAACCGATGCCACCGCCGTTTCGGGACTGACTAAATAAACCTGGTCGCTGGGCGTCCCGCTCCGCCCCAAAAAATTCCTGTTGAACGTCCTCAAACTCACCACTTCTTCCGCCGGCGAAAGACCCTGACCAATGCAAGGCCCGCACCCCGATTCCAGTACGCGGGCGCCCGCTGAAATAATATCCGATAGCGCCCCATTCTCCGCCAGCATATTCAGCGCTTCTCTGCTGCCCGGCGCAATCGAAAATTCGACCATATTGTTTATGCGTCTGCCCTTCAATACCTTTGCGACCATCATCAAATCGGAAAAGCTCGAGTTTGTGCAGCTCCCGATTATAACCTGCCCCGTTTGAATCCCTGCTATTTCCGCGACTGTCTTTACATTGTCAGGCGAAGATGGACACGCCGCCATCGGCTTAAGCTTGCCAAGATTTATCTCAATGACGCGGTCATACTCGGCATCCTCGTCCGCCGCCATCGGCTGATAGTCTTTTTCTCTTTTTTGGGCCGCTAAGAATTTTCTCGTTTGCTCATCGCTTCCGAATATGCTCGTCGTTACGCCAAGCTCCGCTCCCATATTTGTTATCGTCGCGCGTTGCGGCACAGTCAATCCCGATGCGCCTTCCCCGAAATATTCTGCCACCCACCCGACGTTGCCTTTTGTCGAAAGTTCACTCAATAGTTTAAATATAACGTCCTTCGCCGCCACCCAGTCAGCCAGTTTCCCTGTAAGTTTCACCCCGAGCACCTTCGGACACGTAAGATAAAAAGGCCCGCCTCCCATCGCCACCGCCACGTCCAGCCCGCCCGCACCGATTGATAATGCACCTATCCCGCCCGCCGTCGGCGTATGCGAATCGCTCCCCAATAGTGTCGCGCCTGGCTTAGCGAACCGCTCCAAATGCACCTGGTGACAGATGCCGTTGCCCGCCCGCGAATGATAAACTCCCGCCTTGGCCGCCGCCGTTTGAAGATATATATGGTCCGTTTGGTTTTCAGGCCCGAACCCTGCTATATTGTGGTCGACATAACTTACCGAAAGGGCCGTCTTGACTCTGCCTGCTCCCATCGACTCGAACAGCAGAAACGCCGTCGTCCCCGTAGCGTCCTGCGTAAGCGTCTGGTCAATCCGAATGCCGATTTCCTCGCCGCTGGCAATCTTGCCCTCAACTAAATGCCCAGCCAATATCTTATAGACAAGCGTCTGCTTCAATTCTACTCTCCGTAAAACTTAAAGTGGTTAGTCTATCATCGCCTCTCTTTATCGTCAATCCGCTTTTCGTTTAGCCCCCGGACCTGTGCCGGGGGTCTTTGCGAGCGCAGCGTAGATCCCAGAATGCCGTTATCTGGGACCCAGTTATTGCTTTTCTGTCGTGGACCCAATACAATACCTGCAATATAATTTACCCGAAATACTCGGGGATTTATACCAATGGCGGAGAAATTGCCTGGCTAATTTTTATCAGATTAGTTATGGAAGATAACTTTCACATAAACCTTGCTGATCTAACTTTCGGGCTGGAAGAACTAGACCTGTTGATAAAAGAGTGGTTAAAAGGGCCCGAACCTAAAACTATCAATGAACTTGCGCGATTATACTTAAGCTTACATTATTGGAGAAAAACCGGTTATCTTCCGTATGATAGACGTAAACAGTATCACAAAGGAGATGTAATTACTTTACGTTCACTTTCAATCCCAAGTGGGGTTTTTCTAGCTCAAGTAACTGAAGTATCAAGAAATTGCATGTTTTCTGATGGATTCTCTTATGATGAGTTATACGTAGTTTTATTGAGTCAGGACGCAACTTTAAGAGGTGGTCAATATAAAAGATATATTAGCAACTATCAAGGCACAGAATACGCAGGACCAGGAGTTGTATCTTTGCAAATAATTGAAGAAAAAGACGAGAATGAAGTCATTCCAAAAATATTAACTGTGATTTCAAACGATAAGCGGTTTGTCGCCTTTCAGCAACACTGGTTTCTAACGGAATTATTAATACCAAATATCTCCGATAAACTTGTTGAAGTCAGAAAAATTATTGCAAAGGCAAAATGCCAGTTGTCAATGAGTGAAATCCTTGGAAAGTTGCAAACAGAAGACAACAAGGGGCTTTCGAATAGCCGTTTGGGATTTAGCCTAAACTATTTTTTGAATTGCGATAGAAGATTTGTTTTAATTCCCGATTCAGTTGCAAGGTGGGATTTACCAAAACCATCTGGGGATGTCAATACAACTATTAGCAAGAAAACTCTTCAAGATGGACATCTTTGCATATTACCTGACTTAGACAATCTTTTATTCTATCATGGTTGTGTTGATATAGTTGTCTTCTCTTTTCCATACGACCATTATATAGAAGCTGTTTATGATGCTTTGAAACAGGTACTTTCCGGCAAAGAATTTTCAGATGAATTGGCCAAACTCTCCGATGAAAAAGAATTTAAAGTTAAGTTCGGGCAACCTGAGCAAAGAGGAGGCCCAATTCGGGTTTATCCAATATCTAATAAACATGATGCAGATGGAAAGGCGCAATCGACTGTAACTATTAGAGAAGACTGGATTGACAAGGGCATAATTATTGTGCCAAAGAGAATATCCAACTATATGGAAGGGAATAATACTGTTCACATAATATATGACCAAGTAGACGAAATTATGCCTTATTCTGATAACGATGGGCGAATAGAAGGACTTAAAGATTTTTATTCAGCAAAGGCTATTGCAGAATTTGACAGGGTACATCTAAAGCTAGAAGGTCTTGCGCCTGCACGATTATCTATAACTGCAACATGGCAGAAATCGCTCGAAAAATTACTATCCATCGAACCGCAAGATTTGGACTGGAAACACAGTTCATTGCGAGATTGTATTATTGTGACTTTGGCAAAATTTAAAATACCAATGCACTATCGTGAAATTTATACAGAAATAGCTACGCACCGAAATGTTTCTGTTAGTAGTATAGACGCAACACTTTCTCGTTATTCACCATCTGTCTTTGTATGTGTAGGTTCAGGCAAATGGCAATTAACTGGTCGGGGGAGCGAAAAGCCAATAATTACAGTAGGCCCTCCCCAAGTTATTCCTACCGAATCTCCCGATGAAAATATATGGAAGATCGTCCAACTTATAGAAGAAAATGATTATGTTTATAAACTGCTTCAGAAAATTGGACGTCCGCTTAGTTTTAGTGATATATGCGCTAAATTAGCTGATCTTCTAAAGGTAGACTCGGATAAGTTAAAAGCTACTGGATTCCTAAAAGCAGACGATAAACACTTGAGAAGATTGGATGATGGGACATGGGCACTGGAAGAATGGTTTAAAAAGCCACCCCAAGTCAGTGAAGAGGACACATTTGTTTCCACCGTTAAGGAAAGTGTGGATGATTCGGGGTCTCTCCCTGAAACGTCTGCAAAATCAGGCATATCCAAGTTGTTTTTAGCTATATTGCTAATTATGTTTTTTCTTCTTACAATCGGGGGCATTATATTGTTTTGGCTATATATCTAAGTAGGACAAGTTATGAGCATTATCGGTAAATCATATCTAATCTCTTTGGTTAAAGGCAGAAGCGACCTTTTGCGAATACCTGAAGAATTAGCAAAGGATTTAATTGTTCATGGCTCTATTACTTGCATCTGTTCAAAACCCAATGGTCTTAAACTATCTATACGGATCAATACGCAAGACAGAACGATTGTCGGGCTGGATCCTTGGTTGAGAGAACTGAAAGACGAAGACATCAAATCGTTAAACTTAGAAGGGAAAAGTGATGCCCCCTGTAGTTTTGGTGTTACCTTTTCTAAAGAGTCTCCACCTCCAGCTGGAAACATGGATAATGTCAAAATCTGCCGTCCCGAGCAAGGCTTGTATTTGGGCAATAAGCTTTTGCCAGAGTTTTTTGAACTCATACGGACTGGGGAAGTAGTAGCGTTAAAAGAGGAGGATTTATTGCAACATGCATTTATTTGCGGTAAAATCGGTAGCGGTAAAACAGTTCTTGCCAAAATTTTTATTGAAGAAGCAGCGCGCGAGGGTATTCCGGTTATCGCCATCGACCTCAAAGGTGACATATCGAGTATGGGGATAGTTTTTTCTGGAGAAGACGCAGCGGAATTAATACCATGGGTAACACCAGACAAAAATGAAAGCAGAGAGGCTAAGGCTGCAATTGTAGCTGAAGAACATAAAACGAAACTCCTGCGTTGGGGTCTGAGTGATAAAGATGTTAATGACTTTAAGAGGAAAGTTGCAGTAAACGTTTTTACGCAACGATCTAACGCTGGTTTTAGACTTGCTCTTTCAGCATTTGTTGAACCGCCAGAAAATCTGGAAGAGCTAAAAGAAGAAGACCCTGATGATTTTGAATCCGTCATCGGTTTTATGGCAGAGACATTTGTGTCACGTCTGTCCCTCACCAACAAGAAGAAAGTTAATAAGGCCAGAGGATATATCTATGAAATTATCAAAAATTTCTGGAATAAGGGAGAAAGTCTGCGAGGTTACAGTGGTATAAAACAAGTCCTTGATGAAATACAGTTAGGCTACCTTGGTATAGAACAGATTGGCGGAATGGACACTGACAAATATATATCTCAAAAAGACAGAGATGAAATTGCATCTGCTATAAATGCTTTATTGATCGGTCCACAAAAATTATGGTTTCAGGGATTTCCTTTGAATATTGAGGAGCTAACAAATCGAGAGAACTATGGCAATAAGACACCTGTTACCATCATAAATATAAAACATCTAAACTTTCAAGACCAAGCATATGTTGTCGGCTATATAGCATATCTTATTTGGTTTTGGATGAAACAACTTAAAGGTGTGGATAAGCCAAAATTAATTTTCTACATCGACGAAATAGGTGGTGGCGGTTCCAGAGAAGCCTTTTTCCCTCCTGTAGCTATCTCACCTTCCAAACCTGCTCTAAATTCACTTTTGAGACAGGGTCGTGCATTTGGAGTTTGCTGCATATTTGCTACTCAGAGTCCGGGGGATATTGATCACAGAGCTCTTGGCAATTGTGGCACGTGGGCAGTAGGCCAATTGAGAACCGAACGAGAACGTCAGAAGATTAAACAAGGGGCAAGTGCTGCTGATTTGGACTTTGAACCAGCCTCGCAGTTTATTCCTGGTTTGAATACCGGGCAGTTTGTAATCAAATCACCTTCACTTGCTTGGACTGTAATAGAAGAACGAAGGTTAATGCATTTACATCGTGTTTTATCACAGGAAGAACTTGAAAGATTAAAAGAAAATTACGAAAAAGAGGTTCGTGTGCTTTTTGAAGAAGCACAAAAGTGCACAAATTCAAACAATGGACTCACAGCTAAAAATTTGTTGGAATCTGTTATTAGCATCTACCGTTTTTCCGCTCTTTGTCCAAAGGCGTATCTACTTCTTGGAAAAGTATTATATGATATGTCGGATTACGATAACGCAATCAAGAAATTAAAGGATATGCTCAAAAACCGAATGGAAGCCGAGGAGATTGGGGAGGCTTATTTTCTTCTTGGAAAATGTAAGGAGCAGCAAGGACATTTTGAGGATGCTGCCAATGATTTTGCAAGAGTTGCTGGCAGCGCAGCGAATGAAGAAATCAAATCGATGGCTTTTAACCACGAACAATACTGTAAGAACAGAACTACCTGGGCTGAATTAACAGAAATTCAAAAATTTTTCCATTGGATTGTGGGCAGGAAGCCTGATGACACAGTTTTGGCTCGGCTACAAAGCAAGGATAAAGAGCTACTTGAGGAAACATTTAAAGCTCAACTACAAGAAGAGGATTTTTCAATCCCAGATCCCATAGATTTTATTCAACTCATTGAAGTAAGCAAACAAGTTGCCACTGAAAAGCGCGAGAAAACCACCGAACAAGTCAAAGTGGAACATTGGGCTTCTGAGCAGGTTTCTAAAATTGAAGCTCTTTTACAAGAAGGAGCATTAGAGAACGCTTCTTTACTTTGCAAAAAAATCATCCAAAATTTGCAAGATGTTAGTGGCTGCGCTCATCCTTCTGTTATCGCAGTTCTTGAAAAGTGCAATAAACTTAGTACAGATGAATTAGTGGGGCTAAATAAGAAAATAAAATTAATAGAAGCAAGACAATTCGAATTTGAAATCACCAATCTTTTCCGTCACAAAGGCTATAAATCATTTACGACCCGATTTACAAATGATGATGGAGTGGACGTGTTTGCAAACAACGAAACTGAAAAAGTCATTATTCAATGCAAACGGTGGAAACATCCCGTGGGACGAGACAAAATTGACGAATTGGCAGGTGTCAAAAATCGTTACAAAGCTGATAAGGCTATTTTGGCTACAACATCAACTTTCTCTGATGATGCGAAACGTGCGGGACATGAAAATAATATCGAACTTTGGGACTTCCTGCGAATAAAAAGAGAATGGCATGATGCACTCACAACATAGTTGGCTGAAAAAACACTTTTTCCCCCGAACCACTGTGCCAAAAACTTCTGTTAACTTAGGCAACTCGCCTTCGGCGTCCCGCACTTGTCCGACGTAGCCCCCTGTCCTTCGTAGCTTCGGCGAAGAAGGATTGGCGAAGACGGGCCCGCAAACCCAAAAACCGCGTCAATCCTATCAATCAAAGGTAATCGATGCTTTTTTACTCAGCTTATATAGAAGGTAGGCCGGACGCCTGACAAGGCGGGGCAGCATAGCTGCCAGGTGGACGAGACGAAGACTTGGCTGACAAACTAAGTTTGGAGCACAAGCTTTGTCGAGAACACATCCCGGCCAAACTTCCTGCGTAACCAGCGAAATCCGCGTCAAAAAAATCTGTGTAAATCCGTGAAATCTGTGGCTAAATTTTCTCCCAGCCTTTGCACCTTAGCAACATTCAAAATTGTCCAATTTCTTCAAACTTTCCGGTATGGTTTTAATGCTGTTTTTCAACATTTTTGCACTTTTTTCCTCACTTTGCACACGTTTCACCCATGTTTTAACACTTCTTGTCCGCCGTAGGCGGATTCCATCATATGCATTTAACCCCTTGCCTCACATAAACTTAAGCGAAAAAAAGACACGTTTCACCCTTTTCTTCTTTCAGCCCAAAAACCCCTCGTTTGCCTCAAATCCCCAATAAAAAAGCGGCCTCGCGCTTAGCACAAGGCCGCTCATAAACATAGTAAGCTTCAGATGTTATCTCTTGTTAGTCTCACTTACCAGGAACGCATCTTGTTCATTAAATGGTGCTGGGTAAGCAGCAAGTCCATCCGACTTGTCGCCACACATTGATTGCCCGAGCTCTCTTACGCAGTTGGTAGAGGGAGGAGCAGCACTAGCCCAAGGTTTCCAGATATTGTCCTTTGTAAGACCGACATTGGGGAACTTCTCAAACCTCACATGGGTGTCAACAAACAGGACATTTTGCCCGTCTCGCTGGTGTGCTGCCGCATTACCCGTCTTGTTTTCGTCCTTGTAACCGCTAGTGGTGTCGCAGGTTGGGGCGGCTTCTGTGCTACCGGGGGCGCAAGAACTACCATTGAGATAAACGGTAGCATTCCTATCCCAGTAAGGGTTCCTGTCTGCACACGCTGGGCTGGCAGGGTTGCTATCCGAACGGAGTGGAAACGATATCGCGGGTGTGATTTTACCGTTATCGTAGGGGACATGATAGGCGTAGCTGCAATACTGGCCCGGCCAAGCGGCGGTGGGGGACGTTTTCTGACTGCCGAAGTCCCAAACATCGGTAATATCATCAATCGCAGGAGGGAGAGTCCCAGAATCAGAAAGTTTAAACTCTTTGGCACCGGCGTCGCCCTTGCAGACATACTGCCCCGGTGTCACATCCTCAAACTTTACCAAAAGATAAAGGCTTGATGTAACGGTTACCGAAGCCGGAGTGCCGCCGTACTGCGCCCCGGTCTGGTCGACCCAGTCCATTATACTTCCATCGGTGCCCCATGTGCTGCCCGCGCCACCTGCACGTGGAAAGTCTCCCCCGTACTCGTTGGCGTAGAGCAGCATAGCCTTGCCGATACCGGCAAGGTTCGATCCGCAGACTACTCGTTGAGCAGTTCGCCTCACCGCACTCAGAGCGGGCAGCAGAATGCCCATCAGCACTGCTATAATCCCAATCACGACCAGCAGCTCAACTAATGTAAAACATTTTTTTCTCATTTTTTTCTCCTTCACTTCTTCCGAGATTCACGAGCCCGGTTACTCTCAAGCCCGTTTTGGTCATATTTTAATAAATTTGCAGCTGACTTTTAGTCCGCATTTTGCAACGTGTCGCAAAATACCAACCCTTGCAATATCTAAGTATAAGGACACTGTTTTTTCGCGAATCTCTCTAATTTACTGTTTATTTTTGCCTAAGAGCAACCGGTTCAAATTTGTAGAACCGAGTTTTACCAACAAGGTTTATAAGCAATTTCTTTCTGCGTTCAATGCTGCTTTCGGCTCGGTAGCATAAATCAAACTGAAATAAGCTTCTTTGTTGGCAGGTAGGCTTGAGGTATGATAAACGAAGTAAAGTTATGATAGCATTTTTAAGTTATGATAAAAGGTTTTTCAAACCTACTTACCTCTATTTAGACAATAGCACCATATACCCTTTTTGTCAAATAAATTTCGTCAATTTCCCCTAACTTTCTTGAAAATTTCCGCAATTCGCTTAAAATCCCTGTTTTTAGGTCTGAAATTGTGGACATGAATAACAAAGAAACCTTTGAAAAAACAAAAAAACTGCTGAAAAAACACAACCAGAGCCATCTTTTGGCCTTTTGGGAGCAGCTAAACGCCTCTCAAAGGCGTAATTTGCTTGCACAAATCGAAAAGCTCGATTTTGCGGAAATAGACGGGTGGGTGGCTGACTACGTTAAAAAATCAGCTGCTGCGCCTGTGCCTGTTAATTTTGCCCCTCCTCCGTTCTACAGTCTCAATCCAGTTGGCCCTGGACAAAAACGCAAATACAACCAAGCCATAGAATTAGGCAGGGAACTGATATCGGCCGGCAAAGTTGCCGCCTTTGTCGTCGCCGGCGGACAGGGAACCAGACTCGGATTTGACGGACCAAAGGGAAATTTTCCCATCAGCCCTGTTAAAAACAAAACGCTGTTCAGAATCTTTGCCGAAATAATCGCAGCCGTCTCGGAAAAATACCAAACCGTCTGCCCCTGGTACATTATGACCAGCCCCCTCAACCATGATGAAACTAAAGAAATCTTCCGTTCGAATGGCTACTACGGCCTTAACGAAAAAGATGTCTTTATATTCCAGCAGGGTACATTGCCCAGTTTTAATTTAGACGGCAAAATCTTTCTGGCGGACAAGGACTGTATTGCCTGTTCGCCCGACGGACACGGCGGAAGCTTAAAAGCTCTCTACAAAAGCGGGGCCATCGAGGATATGAAAAGACGCGGCGTGGAATTTATCAGCTATTTACAAGTTGATAATCCCCTCATAAACATTTTTGACCCGCTATTCATCGGCCTGCACGCCCTCGATGAGGCCGAAATGTCCTCAAAGGCGGTGATAAAAACCGGGCCGAAGGAAAGGGTCGGCAACTTTGGTCTGGTTGACGGCAGAGTGACCGTCGTCGAATATAGTGATTTACCTGATGAGCTGGCGGAAAAACAAAATCCCGATGGGTCTTCGGTCTTCCGGCTCGGAAGTGTCGCCATCCACATTATCAACCGTACCTTCGTTGAAAAGCTCAACGCTGGCGGTTTTGTTTTGCCGCTGCACAGGGCCGTCAAGGAAATTCCGCACATCGACCAGCACGGAAATTTTGTTGAACCTGACGGGCCAAATAGTGTAAAATTGGAAAGTTTCGTTTTTGACGCCTTGCCGTTGGCCTCAAAATCGATAATTTTAGAGACCCTGCGAAGCGAGGAGTTTGCTCCAGTCAAGAATGCCGCCGGCGTCGACAGTGTTGAAAGTGCCAAAGAAATGATTGTCGCTCGCGGCGCCGCCTGGCTCGAATCGGCAGGCGCAGCCGTCCCAAGGAAGCCGGATAGCTCGGTTGATTGCCTCATCGAGATTGCACCGAGTTTCGCATTAGAAAAAGATGACATTAAAACAAAACTGTGTAAGATACCTGAAATTAAACCGATGGACAGAGTTTACCTGGCCTGATTTTAAAGAAAGGGGTTATATAAATGACGCTATTATTAGGATACGATGTCGGCAGCTCTTCGATTAAAGCCACGTTGATGAATGCTGAAACGGGAAAAGTCCTGGCGGCGGCAACTTCGCCAAAGAAAGAAATGGAAATCATCGCCAAGAAGTTCGGCTGGGCCGAGCAGAACCCGAGCATGTGGTGGGAGCACGTCGTCAAGGCGACCCAGATGATTAAATCCCAGACTGATTTTGACGCATCTGATGTTAAAGCAATCGGGATTTCATATCAGATGCACGGATTAGTTATCGTGGACAAAAACAAAGAGGTGCTCAGGCCCTCGATAATCTGGTGCGACGGCAGGGCCGTGCAGCTTGCTAAAAAAGCGGCATCGGAAATCGGAGAAAAAAAGTGCCTCGAAACTATGCTTAACCTGCCCGGCAATTTTACCGCCTCGAAATTAAAATGGGTTATGGAAAATGAGCCGGATATTTATTCCAAAGTCTACAAAATGATGCTGCCCGGCGACTATGTCGCGATGAAAATGACGGGCGAAATAAAAACGACTTTTTCCGGCCTGTCTGAAGGGATTATATGGGATTACAAGAAACATAAACTTGCCAAGCTTCTGCTGGACTATTATGGAATTTCAGAAGATTTAATTGCCGAGGCGGTGCCGACTTTCTCAGTGCAGGGCGAACTGACAAAAGCCGCGGCTGCAGAGCTGGGATTAAAAGCCGGTACCAAAATATCATACCGGGCAGGCGACCAGCCCAATAATGCACTATCGCTGAATGTCCTCAACCCCGGCGAGATAGCGGCAACCGCAGGCACATCAGGTGTGGTTTATGGAATCACCGAAAAAAGCGATTACGACAGCAAGTCGAGAGTCAATGCCTTTATTCACGTTACTCACACCACCAAAAAGCCAAGGTATGGCGTGCTGTTGTGCGTCAGCGGAACAGGAATCCTGAATAGCTGGCTGAAACATAACGCCGCCGATGGATTGGATTACCCGAAAATGGATGAGTTGGCCGGCAGCGTTAAAGTAGGAAGTGATGGACTTGTGGTTCTGCCCTATGGAAATGGGGCTGAAAGGACGCTGGAAAATAAAGACCCAGGGGCATCCATTCACGGCCTGAACTTCAATCTCCACAACAGGGCTCATCTTCTGCGGGCGGCACAGGAGGGAATTGTCTTTGCATTGAACTACGGCGTTGGTATAATGCGTCGGGTCGGCGTTGATGCAAAAACTGTCAGGGCAGGTCACGCAAATATGTTCCTCAGCCCGATTTTTTCAGAGGCCTTTGCAACCATTACGGGCTCGGTCGTGGAACTATACAATACTGACGGTTCGCAGGGCGCCGCCAGAGGTGCCGGCATAGGAGCAGGCATCTATAAGAGCCCGGAGGCAGCTTTTGCCGGGCTGAAACCAGTTAAGAAAATTGAACCGAACAGTAAATTGTCGGAAGCGTATAAACAAGCTTACGAGAAATGGGAGCTTGTTTTGAAACATCAAATGGAAAGGAGCAGTTAAAATGGCAGGTAAATCTTTACACAGTATTTGCAGATGGACGTTTAATCCGGGCAAAGGCGGTTTTGTTCCCGGTGATATGAGACCTGAATGGGGCGGCAAGTTCGGCACACCGGAGATGATTAAGCTGGTGGCTGACAAGATTCGGCCCAATATTCCGGACAATATCGAATTGGGCATCGAGATGCACTACGACTCCGAAGTCAACGATAAAAATGCCGCCGATGTTGCTGATGCACTTGTGGATAACAAGTTGTATCTGGCGATGATAACCCCGGGCGCGCACAGCCACTTCGCCTACGGCGGTATCGCCTCGCTCGACCCCAGTGAGCGCAAAGCTGCAGAAGAGCTGGGCACAAAGACGGTTGACCTCGCTTACGGAAAATTGAAAAAGGCCTGGCATCCGGACATCAAAAAGGCGCCGGCGTTTGTTATATGGAACGGCTCGTTCGGATACGATGTTGCCACTGTAGGCATCAGGCAGATGTATCAAAACCTTAAGGAAAGCGTAGCCGGCCTGTGCAAATACGAACAGAAAAAAGGCGGCAGCCTTCATATCGGCTTCGAGCCGAAGCCCAACGAGGGACATCCCGCGATGCTGATTCCGACTGTGGCAAGTGCGATAGTGTTCTGGAGAAAAATCGAGAAAGAGTTCGGTGTCTCCATCGACAAAAAAGGCGTAAACAAAGAGTTCGGCCATTCGGAAATGATTGGTCTTGACCACGTTTATGACACCGTTGAGGAATTGGACAACGGTATGATGGTGCATATGCATCTGAACAGCCAGGGTTACAACGACGGCATAATTCTCGGCGGCCCCGGCAAGTATGACATAGACAACGGCGCCAGAATAAATGGTTTTAATGTCGCCATTGCAGGGCTTCTCCAGCAGGCCGGCTTCAGTCGCTGGATGGGCCATGATATGCAGACACGCGCCTACGACAACGCCAAACAGGGAATCGATAGAGTGATTAGAAGCGTATTGAGCTGGGATGCCTGCGAGAAGGCTGCGAAAGAGCTGGACACAAAGGCGTTGATGGCCGCCCTTGCAAAACGCGAGACTGCCAAAGCCGAAGATATGATGCGGGCCGCGGTCGTAAATGCTCAGAAGCTTTTTGACAAGATGTATA
>CAIYOL010000134.1 GCA_903927855.1 uncultured Planctomycetota bacterium | reverse complement strand
TTGTGAACTGGAGGTTCAATGAAATACGACGTCAAAAATATCAAACTTAATCTAATATTCACAGTTTGAAACGGCGGCCAAAAGAAAGGGCAATATTTTTTAACAACCATTGTACGAGACTGATATCCGGTGCGATTTTTTTGGCCATTCTATAATCGGACAGCAAAAATCTTCTTGCGTGGACAAATTTTTGAGGCAAAAGAAGCGTATCCTCTTTTAATGATTTTTTTGCGCCGATAAGATTGGCAGTGTGCTGGCGGTACAGAACAGTAGGCATTGCCATGTGGAGGATTTTTCCATATTTTACAACATTAAGGGCTATCCACCAGTCATGTATACTGGCTTCCGGCGGAAAGGGCATTGAAATCTCTTTTGCCTTTTTATTTATCATAACTGTGCAGCCGGTAACGATATTTTGATAAATGATTTTTTTAAGCTGGCAGTCGCTCTCCGGTGATATTCTGTTAAGTTTCCAGAATGATTCTGCAATAGGCTTGAGCGTCTCGTCAACCACTTTTAAGTCCGTGTGAACAAGCAATGGTGCATTCGGCCAGGTCTGCCTAGCCGCTTTCATTGTATTTAGGGTCAGCTCGATTTTATTCGGCAGCCAGATATCGTCCTGGTCGCAGAACATAATGAATTCGCTTTGTGCGGATTCAAGTAATGCCTCAAAATTGCGAGCAAGTCCTAAGTGTCCCTTATTATCTTCAATCAGCCGTATTTTATCCGGGTGCCTGCGGGTATAGCTTTTTATGATGTTTACCGTGTTGTCTGTGGAAAGGTCGTCCCTTATCAGTAGCTGCCAGTCTTTACAGGTTTGGGCGATGATGGAGTCTATCTGCTGACTTAAATACTTTTCTCCGTTGTAAGTTGCCAGTAGGATATCAATCATTTTTTCTTGCCATAATTATATATTGTTCCGCCCAGAATTCTTCCAATAGGCGCAATGTGAGATTGTTCAGTATATTATAGCGGTTTCCTGGCTCCAGCTTAAATCTTGGGGTGATAAGATGTATCGTAAAGCCTTCGGATTGAAACAGTTTTATCATAGTTTTTTTTGTGAAAAACCTTATATGGGTGTCATCAAGCAGGCCGGCGTTACTGTAATTCCAGTCTCCTTTGAATATGAGCCCCCGCACGGTTCGCCAGTTTCTTATATTTGGAAGACTGGCTATTATGAAACCATCTTTTTTGATATATGCTTTTAGATTACTTATAGTAAGCCATGGGTTATAGAGGTGTTCCAGAATATCGGCCGCTATAATATAATCGAAATATCCTTTATCGAACGGCATTTTAATGGTTTCGATATCTGCGGTTAGAACCGTGTTAAGGTTTTTCCTCGCGGATTCGGCTTCCTGGGGGATTTTTTCTATGCCTACAACTTCTGCGGCCTTACCCTGTTCTTTTAAAGCTTTGCCTGTATTGCCTGTGCCGCATCCGATTTCCAGTATCTTATTTTTGCCGGCAGGTATAAGATTAATGATGTCCCATCTTATATCGCTGAAATAGTTATTGGTTTTTTCCAGCATGTTGCATTTCTTTCACAATATTATTTAAATCCGCCGAAAAGTTTATTTGGCAAACTCGACGTATTTGTTGCGATATTTAATAACGTTCATCCCGCCGAACAATACCCCAAGCAGAATGATCAAAGCGGTGCTTATTATTCTGCTGACGATGGAAACCAGAATCCCCTGTGCCATGCCGACGCCGAATTGCTGGCTTATAAAACCGAAGGCGATTTCCTGTATGCCGATATTGCCGGGAGTAATGACGAAGAATGTGCTCAGATTCAGCAGGGTGCAGAAAACGGTTAAGGCCGGCAGGGACAATCGCATATCAAAGCCGGCGAAAAGAACGTGGTATGAAAAAACTGTAATCATAAAAACGGCAATGCCGAGCAGTATTATTTTGAGCAGAAAAGACACGTCTTTGATATTATCGAGGGTAGTAGCCAGAACCTGAGAGAGTTTTGATTTTGTCCAGTCGAGATAGTGATTTTTAAACCGGATAAATCTTAAGAGGGATGAGGCCGCAACGGGCAGGATAACGATAACAGCACAGATAATAACCAAAAGGAAAGAGGCGGGAAACGAACCTATCTTTAAATCCGGTTCGATTAGTAAAATAATCACGATAGCCAAAACCAGATTCATGCAGGTATCCATCCACGCAAACGAAGCGAAGCTGGCGATGTAGCTTGTATAAGAAATGTCACATTCTTTTTTTAATCTTACGCCTCGATAGATATTGCCGAGCTGCGAGAATACCATGTTCAGAAAGTTGCCCAGGACAAGTATTTTGAACCATTGCCAAAAAGCGATTTTTCGGCCGCTGCACTTTTGTAATATGAGCTGTAATCTCCAGCTATGAGTCAGCATGTAACAAAACCAAAGCAGTACCAGGGCTGACAGCGTTGTAAAGTTCAGTTTGATGACAATGCTCAAAGAACTGCGACTGGTGTAGAAGAAGCTGGCAATGTATACGATACAGGCAGCAACAATCACGATTTTCAGAAGCGTCTTTATCTGTTTTAAGCCGAAGCGCCTGCTCATAATAAAGATTGATTTCCTGATTAACGGCTATTGCACTTTACTTGTCAGGTCGAAAATCATATACGGCATCATACCAGCCTTGAGGAATTTGCCGTCTTTTGTTGTTTCGCCCGGGTCGCCTGGGATGTATTCATACTTGTATAACTGCTTGAGTTGGTTAATCAGTTCTGCCAGATTCGGATGATACGGCACAAGATAAAAAGGGTATTCGCCGGTTTTGGCAAGCTCCTGAACCTGCTGAAAGGTTGTTGCCGGTACGATATCTCTGTCGAGATACCAGGCTATTTCCGGCCGAATGAATCCGCCTTTGGCCTCGTGCTGGTTTACTATAAAGTCCTCAAAACTCAAAAGAGCCTTGTCCGGCGGAATTGCTTTGTTGAGCGTTTTGAACATTTTTATTTTTGCTTCCGGCTGCCACCTGATGGCGTAATAGTAATGTGTGCCGATGATGCAGCTAATCAAAAGTATGATTACGAGCAATCCATCCGCGGCAAATGCGAGGTACCTGTGGGTTTTTTTGAGAATGTCGTCAATCGTAAGTATCGCAAGTGTTACCGCGATAGCGGTTAGCGGAGCCAGGGGCTGTTCCCACGTCTGATGCTTCCAGAGACAACCCCTGAGAATGAAAAGCTGGAAAAGAGGTATAAGGAAGAACAGCCAGAAGCATGGGAATTGTAAAGCTTTTTTTCCGGCCTTGTCCTTCGGAGTCGTAAAGACGAAAAATTGTCCTATCGTCAGGTAGGCGATTGCTGCGATAAGCGCCGGAATTGTGAAGTTAGTTACCGCGAATACACGTAGTTGCTTAAACCAATCGTCCCACTTGAACTCAGGCATTTCGCCTTTAGCGGACCGCCATTTATACAGCTCTGTTATTTTGCTCACGTCCCAATTGTAGCCTGCCGCCATAATAATGAAGTTTAAGAGCATACTGCACGCCGGAGCAGCGGCGAGTACTATCAGCAGAGGCCAGTTTAGAGGTTTCCTTTTTATCAGGCAGACCAGAACACAGTGTACGCCGATGCCCATTGCGAAGAAAAATACGGACCAGTCAAATTGTATTCCCAAAAATAGCGCAGCTGCCAGACAGATATAATGGAATTTTTTTGGAGTTCTGGCGGTATAACCTGTTATTATCAGATAAAGCCACATAGACAGGTAGCCAAGCATTGGCCCCCAGCTGCCTATGCCGAAATAACTTGTAAGCGGGAACAATATATATATTGCTGCCGAGATAATCGCCACCATGTCGCTGGATATATCCCGTACCATAAGTATAAAGATAAGCAGCGCAAGGACATCTACGGTTATAACGCCGATTCCTGATGCCCATTCGTTTATCCCAAATATCTTCATACAACCTGCTGCTACCAGGACGTTTAGCTGGGGATGGTCCCAGTAGCGTTGAGGGGCTGCTTTTGGCGGATAACCGACCGCCCACGTAGAGACACCTTTTGTATAAGAAAGGCCGTATCTAACGTGGGAGCGTGCTGCCCATGCGCCGCTGGCTTGTGCCCAGCTGTGGAGGCCGTAGAACGGCCGGGCAACATCGCGAGCTATCATTGAAATAAACAATACGACAAGCAGTCCCACGCAGAACCAGAAATTAAGTGTCTTGTCTGTCTGGTTTAAGTCGGCCTCTTTTTTCATAATCTGTTCCTATACAGCTACGGCACGCTTAGTCGTGACGGGTCAATCCGCGTCATAGTAATACTTAAAATCTTGGTTGTAAAGCCATATTTGGCCAGTTAGCGTCTCACTATCTTCATACGATATCTAATCAGAAAGTTCTTGCTTGACGATGTTTTTTCTATTAGAATAAGTGCTTCTATGAACGAATTGTAAATTATAGCGTAATTTGACTGGAGATGAAAATATGAAACGCAATTATTTGATTTCAACGGTCCTTATTGTCGCTTCTTTTTGCTTTTTGCAGGTTAGCGGGGAAAAGCTGCAGGCTATGGCGGCGGAGAAGTCTAAACCTGAGTTAACGGCGCCTGTGCCGGAGGGTAATTCGGTAAAAGCTGAAACTGCCACTAAACGTGGGCCGGAAATTACGTTTGAAGAAATTACTCACGATTTCGGCCACATCGAGCCTGGGTCAAAAAATATTTGTGAGTTTAAATTTAAGAACACAGGGGGCAGCTTGTTGAAAATAACAGATGTTGGCAAGAGCTGCGGTTGTACGGCACATACGCTGGAGAAGATGGAGTATGAACCGAACGAAAGCGGGACCTTGAAAGTGGAGTACCATGCGAGTGCACAGCCCGCTTCGGTACATAAAACTCTGACTGTGTCCAGCAATGACGAGGCCAAGCCTAGTGTCGTACTGACCATAATCGCCGAGATTGCATTGAAAGTTGATTGCCAGCCGAAGAACCTTGACCTTTCGCCTGGCAAGGAAAACGCTGGTTGTCCGGCGATTACGATTAAGAGTTTTGATGGCAAGCCATTTTCGATAAAGAGTTTCAAGGCAATTGGGGAGCCCCAGCAGATAGAAAATTTTATAACGGCTGATTATAATTCTTCAGTGGAAGCAACGGAATTTGTTCTTCAACCGAAGGTCGATGTAGAAAAACTGCGGAAAGTATCGGGCGGGCGTATTGAAATTGCCATCACTCATCCAGAAAGTGGTTTAGTTACTGTTCCCTTTGAAGTGCTGCCGAGATTTAAGATTACTCCGCCATCGATTATAATCTATAAGGCTGAGCTGGAAAAGTCGGTAACAAGGGAGGTCTGGGTACTCAGCAACTATGATGAGGATTTCGAGGTAGAGTCGTCATCATCGCAAGAAGGTGCTATAAAGGTTTTGAGCCAGGAAAAAGTTGGCAGTCGTTATAAGTTTGTGCTGGAGATAACGCCTCCGGCCGCTGAAAAAGGCCAAAAAGGGTTTTTCACAGATGTGTTTTTTGTGAAGATAAAAGGTGGCGATACACTGAAAATTGTCTGCAGGATGTTCTATATGAGAAAAGCAGAGAAATCGCCCCCCACTACGGAGAAGTCGCCTCCTGCTACGGAGAAGTCGCCTCCTGTTACGGAGAAGATGCCTCCTGCTACAGAGAAGCTGCTTTCTGCTCCAGAGAAGCAGCAGCCTACTGCAGATGCTAATTAAGCTTTGGGCCTAATCAGCAGGTACTTGAAATAGGATGCCATGTGGGGTATCCAACAGTGGCTGGCTTGACAATGCGGGTATGAGAATAGCTAACCAAATCATCACGGTCGTGGCGGGATTGGTTCTTATCATCGCAAGCTCGCTGAAAATCCATCAATTGCTGACCGAACCGATTATCAGCAAAGGTTTCTGGGAGTCATGGTTATTCTTTGTATTCCAGATACCGTTGGAACTGGGGCTGGGAATATGGCTTGTCTGCGGATTGTTCCGCAAGGCGGCGTGGATGATAGCCGTGCTGGCTTTCGGGTTATTTATATTGGTGACGCTGCAAAAAGGACTTAGCGGAGCAGAATCCTGCGGCTGTTTCGGCAGGGTCAAGGTCAATCCGTGGATAACCTTTTCTGTGATTGATATACCGCTTTTTCTTGGCCTGGTGATTTTCCGTCCGAAGGGTTTGAAACTTCTGCCGCCGCCGTGGCCGAAGGCCGCACATTTCTTCGGCGTTGCTATACCGACATTTATTGCTTTTGGCATTATAATGCCGGTTCTTGTTTTCAATAAACCACCCGATAAAACGGACAAATACGAGGTGATACGACCTGCCGAGTGGATTAGCCAGGCCCAAAATCACAAGCAATGGTCGATGCTCAAACACATCGATATTGCCGACTCCCTGAAGTCAAATATTGTTATCGTAGTGCTTTATAGTAACGATTGTGATACCTGTCATAAGGCCGTCCCGATGTATGACCAGAGGGCACGCGATATGGCCGAAAATAAGGACTCGCTGCGGTTTGCGTTTATTAAGATTCCTCCGTATGCTTCAGAACAGAATCTTGTTCCCGCTGATTCGCCTGCCCTGCAAGGCAAGCTCGACTCAAGCAAGAAATGGTATATGCAAACGCCTGTGGTTGTGGTGCTGAAGGACGGTCTGGTCGGCAAAGCTTGGGAAGGCGAAGCACCGCAGCTTGATGAGATATTAAACGCCGTCCCATAAGAGACACCTTACTGCGGCATTCAGTAAATAAGCATCTTTTTTTGAAGAAAAAACTTATTAGCGGGAACCAAATGTTGTCGATAGTGTCAAATAACAGAGGGACCCGGAATATCAAAAATGATAAAGACATTGCGGATAACAAGTATTATAGCGGTGATTTTGGCAGTTGTTTTTTTTGCTCTTCCTGCGGTTTTTGGTTTTCGCGGCGATAAGCAAATAGAGCAATTTTTGAATTCTGCCGGTGTAATAGAGGGGTTCAAGGAGGCCAGGGGTGATAAGATCGGGGATAACCAGCGTGAAATCTCGCCGCTTGTAAAGCAGGCAGAGGCTTTTGCGCTGTATCTGAATCCACCCCCTAAGCCGACTCCAGC
>CAIYOL010000133.1 GCA_903927855.1 uncultured Planctomycetota bacterium | reverse complement strand
TCTTCAAGATATTCATATTTTTCGATTCCCGCCAGTGCGGCCTTGTTGTATGAGTCGAACATTCTCAAGTCCGGGCGCAGAAATATATCTTTTTCCATTTTTGTTTGTGACGTTTGCGAGTCCGAAGATGCTTCTACCGGCACATCATAGATAAATATTTTTCCGTTGCGGAAGAGGTCTTGCAAACTGTGGTTTACAATACGGTCGGTGTTAATTTCAGCTGCAGAATATTCCTGTTTCCCGGCTACCTGTAAACCTTTGGCGGCCCAGTAGATTGCGTGGGTATCGGGGTGTCTCCAATCCAAAGGCAAATGTGTGTTGGGGTCGTTAACGTCGGTAGGGCCGTAAGTATAATTTAACTGCTGCATTAAGACGGGGTCAAGTTTCCATGTGTTTCGTAAGTGATAGGCCTTGGCGAAAATATCGAATTTTTGGATGGCTTCTGTACCTCTGAAATTGTCTATTACCTTAAAGGCGTCGGGATTGAATCTGGAAGGATTTTGTCTTAAGGATAAGTAGTTGCTTACAAAATCATCATCGTTATCGAACGTTTTGTCGGCAGATTTCAGAGCTGTAATCAGCGGTGCAGCATTAGGGTCTTTTATAATTTGCCCCCAGTCGGTCGGAGCCTCGGCAAGTGCCTTGAAATGCTGGTTATCCGCCGGAGCGAGCAGCGGCTCCATTGCTATTGCCAGCTGCAGCTTGTAATATTTGTGCACATCATCCGATACGGAGCCCATTTTGTGCTGGAATATTCTGGCCAGTTCGAAGTAGAGCGAAATGCTTTTGGGGTTTAGTGGAATACCCTGGTCGCGAAGCAGCTCGTAGCCGTTCTTGACCCATCGCCACCGTTCGTCAGGCTGAGTTGCGGGTATGGCAACAGAGATGTTGTAGGCCATATTCCAGGCCTGGAACTCCCAGACGGATGCGAAACGGGGCTGTAAAGTGGTTATCCATTCCGCAATCTGCCTGGCGTCGAAGAATTCACCCTCGTCTTCCAGTTTGTCTGCCCGCAGCCATAATATATCCACGAGCAGGCCCCGAAAAGCACCCATAGCGACAGTTGCGAATGCCAGTGAAGGCGGAGCGTTTTCAAGGGGCTCGTTGGTTATCAACTTCATTTGCTGCCGCTGAGAGTTTATAAAATCAAGCTGCGTACCAGCGGCGATGAGCAAAGAAGCCGTGAGCACAATGCAAACAGACCAAATTATTATGTCGCGCAAACGCATAGGAAGTGCGGAGATTGAAATCCAAAGAACTTCATCATGGATACTTTATTTATTTTTTTAAACGATAACTTTTGCAATTTCTTTATAACTGAAAATAAGTAAGGCCACAAGCCATAATAAAACCGCCTTGATACAAATCAAAGAAAAGGCGACTTTGGCCAATAAAGACCAGCTCAATAATCGCGCAGGAACCAGGAATTTTGTGGGGCTGAATTTGTCAAACTGCGGCAAGAGCTGAACGATAGGCCTGACGGTATAGGAATATATGCTGCTTAAGTTTTTGCTTAGATAGTCAAAGGACTCCAAACAGAAGCCACTGATGATTCCAGTGAAGAAGATTGTGAGACAAAACAGTACGGCCACGGGGAACGAGAGGAAAGTCGAGGCTAATATTCCCAAACAGGCAAGGAAAATCAAACGGAACAAGATTAAAAAAACTGCCCTTATAAAATTAGCGGTGAAGGTATCGGCTTTATAAAGCACCTCCAGGCCGTCTTCAGGCGGAAAGATTACGACGGTATTGTTTAGCAAGGCGTTGAAGAATCCGACAGCCAGGTAGCCGTCTTCCGCTACGCAGTCGGCAGGGACCTCTATCTCATGAAAAGTGCGAATGAGGTCTTTGCGTTCAAAAGAGTAAATTGGTGTTTGAACTTTCGCACCATATTTGAGCTGCCGGTCATCACCTGCGAACCAGTTGCTAAATACCTGCAGGTTGGGCGGGTTTACCGAAACATCATATTTGAATCTTATAAAAAAACTCTGATTGGGGTCGAGAGGTTTAACGTTATGAAATTCCCAAACCAACTCGTGGCCAACAGCGACCGCTCGTTTACCAAGTTTTATACTTTGCTCAAGATTTTTTTTGTAATTTTCGCGTGAGATTTTATTGTCAGTGACATCCGGGGGCAGTTGTCCGGTTTCTTCGAGTTTGTTGTAGGTATCATCGGCCTCTTGCTTGACATCGACTTCGGGAGGGATTAAACCGGCCCGGGCGGTGAAAAACTCGTTGTCGAGCTGTGCACGTTCGGCTTGGCTTGCTTTGTAAAATTTCGGTGTGTAAATAATAATGGCGTATATTACAGCAGAAAAGAGAACGAGCAGGGCCACATCCAACAATATTATGCCGAGCAGTTTGCCGAGAAGAAGCTGAAAACGGCGAATAGGCTTGGTAAGAACGGTGTATATTTGTTTTTGCTGGATGTCGCTGGTTAATGAATAGACTGAAACCACTATAGTGAGCAAAGAGAGCAGGAAACTAGTGAGCGAAAAGCCGTAGCTTACAAAGGTCTGGAGTCTGCCTTTCAGGGTGCCATCGCCTGTCATCGAAACACCCATAGCGGGGAGCAGGACAATCAGCAGGATTATAAAGACAACGGCAATTTTCATCCTGACAGCCTGCTTTAGAGTATTTGTAGCGACAGCCCAGATACTACGCATTGCCTGAGTCTCCTGCCTGTGGTTTGTCGGTTTGCTCTCCACCGGCTTTTTGAGTTGATGAATGGCCTGTGAGACTGTCTAAAATGCTCTTTTTGACATCCTCTTTCCGGGAGACTTGCGGTTCAACCGGTTTTGTTCCAACAACGGGTTTGGATTCGGGAGGCCCAGCCTGCTCGGTTAGCTTGCTAAGCAACTGCTCATCGGGTTTAGGTTCAGGAGTTTCAGCGGGGATGACCTGTTTTGTTGTCGGAGGTTTTGAGGGGACTTCCGGCGATACCGATGTGGAGACAAGTTCATCGAGTATGTTTTCGGGATGGGCCTGGGGAGCGAGAAAATGGCCGATTTTGGTGGTACTAATTGCACCGCTTGTGGGTGAGGAAAGCTGCTGGGCTGTGGTAACGGTTCTAATGAAAAATGTTTCAAGCTTATCCATTGGTGAGGTAATGACACAATCTGCCTGTTCGTCCCTGACTATCTGCTTTATTTTATCGAGGGCGGTATCGCTGATGTAGTCGGTGATAATTTGTTTTTTATTTGTCTGCTGCAAAAGCTCTTTGACTTTGCCTTCAGACTGGATTTTGCCGCCGTAAAGAATTGCAATTCTATCACATACATCTTCGACATCAGCAAGCAGGTGACTACAAAGCAGGACTGTTTTACCACGTTTTGCAAGGTGAAGAATTAAATCCTTTATCTGTCTTGTTCCAATGGGGTCAAGTCCTGTTGTAGGCTCATCCAGCATTAACAGGTCGGGGTCATTTATCAGTGCCTGTGCGAGAGCAATTCTTCGTGCCATACCTTTCGAAAAGGTTCCGATGGGCCTGTTTGCGACGGCCTTTAGCCCTACCATATCGAGTAGCGCTTCGATGCGCATTTTCCGCAGTTTGGAGGGCAGGCCAAATAACCTGCCGTAAAAGTCCAACGTTTCACGGGCGTTCAAATACCTGTAAAGATAGGACTCTTCAGGCATAAACCCTATCCGGGCGCTAATTTTGGGATTGGCGACGTCGCCGCCGAGGCAGAGAGTTTTTCCCTTTGTGGGATAAAGCAGTCCGAGCAGCATTTTCAGGGTAGTTGTTTTACCTGAGCCGTTGGGTCCCAAAAGGCCGAACACCTCGTTATACCGAATCTGTAAATTCAGGTCATCGACGGCATAAACCCTGTCCCTGCCCCACCAGTCGGAGAAAATTTTGGTCAAAGAAAAAGTTTCAATGGCATATTCCATAGTTTCGTATCTCGCATTTCATATCTTGTATGAGAAGTACTTGACGTATCGTAATTACGGTTCGTGGCTGAGTTCCTCACCGAAACGCACAAGCCGTGCGCTATTAAAAACAACAATTAATGAGCCGACGAAATGCAGAACGGCAGCATAAATGGTCGGCAGCCATGCGGCGGCGGCGGCAGCAATACCAAGAATAATAAAAATAATTCCGAAGCAAAGGTTCTGATTGATAACGCCCCTGGTTTTTCGCGAAAGTCGAACAAGGAAAGGCAGCCGCCTCAAATCGTTGCTCATAAGTGCAATAGAAGCGGAATTTATAGCGACATCGCTTCCTGCGGCTCCCATAGCGATGCCGAGGTCGCCTGCCGCCAGGGCCGGTGCATCATTTATGCCGTCACCTACCACGGCGACGGTGTGCCCAGTGGCTTTAATTTGCTCAACAATCGAGAGTTTGTCCTGCGGCAAACAGTTGGCCTTAAAGTCGGTGCAGCCCAGCTCAGCAGCGACACGGTTTGCAACCTCATCTCTGTCTCCTGTGAGCATAGTTATTCTTTTTATGCCGATATCAAGCAGCTCCTTGATGGCCTGTCGAGCTTCCGGCCTGGTTTTGTCCTGCAAGCCAATCCAGCCGATGCACTTGAAATTCTTTGCCACATAAAGGGTACTGAAGCCTTGCTCTTCGTGAAGGCCAGGGGCAGCGACGGTGGTTATATCCACATTGTTTTCCTTTAGGAAAGAGTCCCTTCCAAGAATAATTTTGGCGGAGTCAACGGTGGCAGTTACGCCTTTGCCAGGGGTTTCTTTAAAGTTGACCGTCGCAGGCAGCGTAAGGTTTGCCTCCTTTGCCACCTCGTGGAGAGCTCTTGCCACGGGATGTTTACTCATCTGTTCAGCAGAAGCAGCGACCGACAGCAGTTCGGCTGGCTCAACGCCTTCAGCGGGCGTCAATTTCGTTACATACAGCCGGCCGGTAGTTACTGTGCCGGTCTTATCGAAGACCATCGCCGTCATCTTCCCGGCAATCTCGAGGTCAGCGACATTCTTTATCAGGATTCCGAGCCGGGCTGAAGCTGAAATCGCTGCGACCATCGCCGTAGGGGTCGCTAAAATCAGCGCACAGGGACATGAAATAACAAGTATCGTAATCGCCCTATTAATATCACTGGTGAAGAACAAGACGATGCCTGCAATCATCAGTATGGTCGGTGTGTACCACTTAACATAGCTGTCGATTATTCTCATAATCGGTATCTTTGTCTGCTCTGCCTGAATAATCAATGACTGGACCTTACCGAGAGTTGTATCCTTGCCGGCTTTTGTTACGGTGATATCGAGGACGCCGGTAAGGTTTGTTGTTCCGGCGAAGACCTGCATTCCCGGCACCTTATCGACGGGCAGAGATTCGCCGGTTATTGTTGCTTCATTGACGGAGCTGAGGCCTTTTATAACTTTGCCGTCGGCGGATATGTTGTCGCCCGGCCGGACCCGGATACAATCTCCGGCCCGAAGAGCGCTGACGTTTACTTCCTTTTCGGAGCCGCCCTGCTCAATTAGGTTTGCTCTGGTGGGTGTGAGTTTAATAAGCGATTCAATGGAAGCACGTGCGCCAAGAGCACTTCGACTTTCTATAAGCTGGCTCAGGAGCATGAAGAATGCGACGACCCCTGCGGTGACATAGTTTTGCGTGGCAAAAGCGGCGATTATTGCCAAAGCCACCAGCTCATCCATGTGCATTTCTTTTTTTAGAAGGCTTTTTACTGCGTGCAGAACAATGGGTGCACCAAGCAGTATTGCGCCAGCCATTGCCAGTATCTCGACATTGAAACTGCCGCTGCCGTAAAAAAAGCCGGCTAACCAGCTGTTTATCAGCAGCACTCCGCCTGCCAATGTGCCCAGCATCGCAATGCTTACGCGGATTTGCTTGCCGCGAGTATGTTCAGCTGTAATGTCCTCTTTCAAATGTAGGTGTTCATGAGCCATATTTTGTGTGCTGTATCCCGGTCTTACTTTTCCTCAGATTTCGGTTTTATCGTCTGGTCTCTATTCAAGAGAAGTCTAATCTCCTTGCCTCTAGTACCTTCGGTGGGTTGAATTATAATTTTCTCATCTACGTTGTTAAGGATGTATTCCATGGCGTCTTGATAGATTTTTTGAACAACCAGTTCCGGTCGTTTGCGATATTCGGGCAATAATTTTTGGAGATACTCTGCGTTTGCTTTGGCGGTTTCCACCACTTTTGTTCTGTATGCTCTGGCGCCGGCGTTTTTTTCCTGAGCATGGCCGGCTAACTGGGACCACAGTAACTCTTTTTCCTCTTCGCGGGTAGTTTCGTCCTTAAGAGTCTCAAAAAGCTGGGCGGCGACGGGGCCTGCGGCTTCGTTAAGAGTGTTTTCAGCATAGCCCTTTGCTTCACTGATGGTCTTTTGGCTTTCCTGGCTCGCCCTGATAGAGGCTAAGAATGCGTTATCAACCTGTCGAGGCCAGGTTATGTCGGTGAGCTGTGCCGATACAACTGTTATGCCGCTTTCTATTTGGTCTAATTTTTCCTGCAACAATTTTTTAACGTGTTTTGGGATTCTGTCCTGACTTGAAATTGCCTCGTCAATGGTGTAGTTGACCATTGCGGTTACAACTGCACCCTCGAACAAACGCTCCAATAACGGCTTTATACTTTTTTCTATAACATCAGCATAGTTTTGCCCCGGCGTTGCATCATCTGTGTAGGTATTTTTAAAGAAGCGTTCAGGGTCGTCAATTTTATAGGTTAGCTGCCATTTGCAATGGATAATATGATAGTCGCTTCCGGTAAGTCCGGCGGTAGTTTGGCTCTGTTCTTCACTTCGGGTAATACAATAACCATCTTTTATAGGGTTTAATGTCGCCGGAACTTGAAATCTCGTTTCTGGGAGCAATTCATCCGGCCGCTGGTAATACCAAAACGAGTTGATTGGCAAATTTTGTTTTTTAGCTACGGGAATTTTTACAATTTTGTCTATCGGATATGGAAACACCCACTTCAATCCCGGCCCAAGGATTCTGTTTTCTCCTACACCGCAAATCTTTCCGAATCTCAAAACAATCGCCTGCTCGTCGGGCTCAACTGTTCTAAAACCCGAGGCGAGAAAAACAACAACGAGCACAATCATTATTATCTTTAGGACAATAAAGCTGATTCGTAACGCCTCAGACAGGGATTTACCGGCGGCATCAAACTCATCACCGGCAGGCTTTCCAGGCGATTGGGGTATCAAGTCTTTGTTATTTTGTTCTGCCATAGCACCTAATCGGTATTATTTTTTTGGTTTGATATCTGGCATTTTCTTTAACAGTTCGAACGGCTCCGTATCAGCACTGAAAACAATAGTTGACCTTTTCTCCAAGTATTTCTTAAGAGCTTCGATATTTCGCAGAAAAATTGCAAAGTCGGGGTCTTCCTCAAGTAATTTATAATATTTTGCGGCTTCGGCGTCGCCCTCAGCACGTATTGCCTTTGCTCTTGCCTCTGCGACGGCAAGCAACTCTATCTTTTTTGAATCAGCGTCGGTTTTTATCCTGGTGGCCTCGGCGTTTCCTTCGGCGATAGTGGCTTCAGTCTTACGGTTTCTTTCAGCTCTCATTCGTTCAAAAACGTCTTTGCTGACCTCCTCACTGATTTTGAGTTGCTTTATCCCGAGGGTTTTGATTTCAATGCCGTAATTGGCCCTGACAGGTTGTTTAAGGTCGGCAAGCATCTCGCCTTGAATATCTTCAAATTTTATTTTTGCGGGGTCGCTGTTCACAAATTCAGCGAAATCGTGCCTGCCGATTACCTTGTTCTGCGTATCGCTAAGCTGGCTGAGCAATTTGTTTTCGGCTTCCTTGATAGTCCCGACGGAGTTGAAGAATACGAGCGGCTCGGCAATTTTCCAAACGACATAGGTGTTCACGATGATTGGGACTGCCCCTTTGGTTGTTGTCTCGCCGAGGTCGGCTTCAAAGACCCTCATACGGGAATCAAATTTATAAACTTGTTCGATTGGAGCCGGCCACTTAAAATATAAACCGGGTTCTGTGATTGGTCGTGTGGGCTTG
>CAIYOL010000132.1 GCA_903927855.1 uncultured Planctomycetota bacterium | reverse complement strand
TGCTCAGCGTTCTCGCCGATAAGAACGTCAAAGTCGTTTGCGGCAATTCCGCCTTTCCATGGCTTTTGAGCATCGAGCCGACCGTCGACGTAGATTCGCACTTCATCGCCGTTATAGACCGCCGCAACGTGATGCCATTCGTTAGCCGCGACCTCGGTAGAGCCGTCCAGAACAATACTACTATAGTTGTTAACGGAGCAATGAAACTTTCTTTGCTTCTGAGCAGTGGACAATCGCCAGGAGCTGTCGCCTTTTGTGACGATTGCCATGTATTCATATGGAACTGAGCGTATATTCGCCCAGCAGGCAACAGTAATCTGACCGGCAATATTAAAAGCTGACTTATCGGCAATCTGGACAAAACTACTTTTGCCATCTAAATCTACAGCACCGCCTATTTTACCCTGTGTCCATTTGACGCCGCCTATAAGCGTGCCATTGTGATTGTTGCCGCTGCTGTCTTTAGCAGTGTTTCCTTCGGTTTCATCCAACTTCCACCAGCCGATAAGGCCGGCCAGTTCGCCGTTTCCAAAGGCCTGGGGATTGTTCCAAGAGGTGTCCTGCTTATCACACCAGGTAATTTTGGTATCGCGTTCCCCGCCGTCATCGTCATCGTTGACGTGGACATCTAAACCTATTGATGACCCTACCGAAGGTTTCTTACCCAGAGTTGCCCACGGAAACTTTATTTCAGTACGATAGCCCTTCTCAGTCGTCTTTATAGCAAATTCGACATTTTCCATTCTGCCGTGCTGGTTATGCACGCCCATTGTGGGATGGACTCTGTCCCAATCGAAGTGATATTGCGCATCGTCGTTATCGTATTGATTTGACTTGCTGTTGTCTGCGTCGATATAGACCTCTACACAGTCATCAAACCACCATGGTATAGTAGTAGAACCGGTCGGCAACGTTACCTGTTGGTCCGGGCTTGTGTCGTTGATAAGCACATCGTCGGTTACATCTACAAGCAAGTAGAGATTATTTTCATCCCACAGTGCCCTGAAGTCGGCTGAGAGATCGTTCGGCGACGAAAGCGGTGAATATATTACATTGGCAAGTTTGTACCGCGGCGCGGCAGACCAGACATCATCCTCGTTGCCGTCAATGACCGGCGGCGTTGCCGCCGGCATAATGGTAGCGGCAACTGCCTGTCTCAATTGTTTGGCTCTGGCCTCGGTCCTGACCCGACCACTGAGACTCGCAATTTGTGAAGCCGGTCCAAATACTTCATTGAGAGGAGGTATCCCCGTTACGGCTGCATTGTGAGAGAAACTGTTAATCTGCTCATCAGTGCAAATTTCAATTGTCGTGTGGGCCGCAGCACCGGCAAGTTGCTCTATAGCAGTATTCAACTGGCTGCGCTGTTCATCGCTAAGAGACCCGATTTTCATCGCCGGACCAGCCATGCGAATTGCACCACCGGCATTAACCAGGACGAGTTTGCTTGTCGAAGGAGATAGTTTTTTCACGGCCGGCGCCAGCGGCCCCGCGGTACAAATGCTCTTTTGGTCTTTGACCGCAGCAACAGAGGCATCGACGATACTACGATTCAGCGAAAGAATGGTAGTGTTTTTCACCTGATCCATATAGCAGTAAAGTTCTTTGCCGCCCTCCATACCGATTCGAAATTTGCCTGCGTTGGCATCTACCGGGCCGGACGGCTGATTACTATTCATCGCGTTGGCAGTTCCCAGCAGTGTGGCAAGAATCTGACGCGTCTGCTCGGGATTGTGACTTGTAATTGCAATCCCAACGCGACCGGGCAGAGAAGAACCCACGTTTACAGAGTTTCCCTCGGCGGGCATAGCGAAAATCGCGACCTCTTCAATGTTGGCATAAATTTCGCGCCCGATATCGAGGCCGGTGATGCTTTGAATCTTTGTTCTTACTTTATCCGCCTGAACACCGTTGGCCGGACTCAATGCGAAGCTTGCAACGGCTATTGCATCTGAAGGCACCGCCTCAAGTGCGGCTTTGGTGATATTAGGAGTCCTAATCATATCGTAAGCGAAACAATGATGCCCATCTTTGAACGAGACATCGGTTTTGCAGTTGAGGCTGTTTGGTTCAATAGAGACAGTCATAATAAATTCATCAATGCTGTTAAAATCGGCGATTGCGTTGATTCGCAGGAGGCCCTGCGGATTTTGTTCCATTTTCAGAATTTGGGCA